>PLZN01000095.1:0-9870 GCA_003152195.1 Acidobacteriaceae bacterium | reverse complement strand
AGCGTCGAGGTTCAGCTTGTCGGAGAGAACGGGAAGACAGTTGCCCCGGGAACACCGGGCGAGATCGAAGTCCGTGGCCCAAGCGTGTTCGCGGAATACTGGGGCAAGCCCGACGCCACGCGCGATGCCTTCCGCGAAGGCTGGTTTCGCACTGGCGACACTGCAGTCGTCGAAAACGGTATCTATCGAATTCTTGGCCGAACCAGCATCGACATCCTCAAGACGGGCGGACACAAGGTATCCGCATTGGAGATTGAGGAAGCGCTGCGCGAGCATCCCGCGATTGCTGAGTGTGCCGTTGTCGGCGTGCCCGATGCAGAATGGGGAGAGCGCGTCGCTGCGGCCGTGGTGCTGAATGACGGCGCTGCTCTCGATTTGCCCTCCCTTCGCGCCTGGACCAGGGAGCTACTCGCGGCCCACAAACTGCCTTCGCGTCTTCTCGTGCTCGATGTGCTTCCGCGCAATGCGATGGGCAAGGTGATGAAGCCCGCGGTGGCGGCGATGTTTCAGACGTCGGGCGGCGATCCCGCCGCGTAGGATCGCGTTCGGTATCGAGCCGAAGTCACGATAGCGGCTAGTAAGTATGGATACCCATTGGTATTCGTTTCGGTACGGGAATAAAGATACCGGTCTCTTTTGATCTGGGCGGCAGCAAGCTGCAACTTGCGCTGAGCCCGGCCATTCTGAGGCAACACCACATTCAAGTGAACTATACCGGCGAAGTTGTCCCTGGCGTGGACGCGCGAGGAGTCAAGTCAGTCTCCAGAGAATTTATTTTGCCGAAAGCCGAATTGGGGGATTTTGCAGCAAACGACGTTCGCGGCATTGAATATCATGCATGGGGCGGTGAAGGAGCTCCCAAAAATGGCAGCCTTGGTTTTGACCTAATTGCAAAGTTTAACGTTGTCATGGATTTTAGAAACTTGAAAATTTTCCTGATCAAAGGAACTGGATATCCGCCAGGCTATGATATCGACGCATGGCCTAAAGTTCCGTTCACTGCGGATGGTCGTATGATTACCGATGCCACTGTCAATGACAAGGTCATAAGACTACTTTGGGATACTGCAACGCCTGCATCCTCAATCAAGACAACAACCAAAATATCCGGCGATGTACAGAGCTGCTCAGAAACCATTCTGTTCAAGCTGGCGACGAACTCGAGTATCTGTAAGAAGATCACGACGACAAACTTTGTCATAAGTGGGCATGATTTCGGCAGTATGGTTTTCCATACGCGCTCCATGCCGGGACTACCGGTGGATGGGATGGTTGGTGATGATTTCTTTGAGGATCACGTTGTGTATCTTGATTTTGCCAGAAGGATGGTAGCTATTCACAAGGCGGCGTCTTGAGATCGTGTTACGCTTGGCGAGTTCGCAGATGACGATCTGGTCGGCGTCCAAAGGTCGCCTACCCTTTAGGGGCGCGGCGATACGGCCCCTTAGATATTTTGCTCCGACCTCACTTTGCCTCCTCTGCCTACCGGGATTCAGGGGGAACGCCAACGCTCGATCACCCGATCAATGGCGTCTCGGACAGAATGACGGGCATCCATGCGGTTAAGACCGGTCATCAGCAGCCGGTCATAGCTCGTGTGCGTGTGGCGGATGGCTGCAACTACGGCGGCTGTCAATGCCTCCGGGTCTAGCCACCTCCCGGCGGACGTGCGCCCTACTCGACCACTTCCCCGCACCGCGGTGTGCGCCGCTATCGCTTGCGCTTCTTGTGGCGGACAGCCAGGAAACAGTCTTAGAATCGCGTCTGCCATCTGCACATTAAGATCGCGGTCAGCTGCAGCGCGGCGGACCTTATCCCGTTCTTGCTTCGCGGCGCGCTTCTGAGCGTCCGCGAGGCATTCTTCTTCAGCGCGCTCCAGCGCAGGCTCTTCCACCAAGATGCCCTGGCGCTCGTATCGGCCACGCGCCCTGCTGAAGCGAACGACAACAGCCGAAAGAATGCTGTGCTTTTTAGCGCGGCGTGTGAGGGCCGCGTCCCCCCTGGAAAGGTAGACCAGATGATCGAGGTCGGCGCAACTCAAGCAAAGCGGGCGTTCACTTTCCATGAAGAGCAGACTGCCCTTCGACAGCTCTTCGCCACACCCCGCGCACTTAGAGGCACGGAGGATGTCAAAGACGACCAGGTCTTTGGATTTTGGCGCGTCTGCCATATTCGATAATTTATCTCTTGACATGTACTAGTAGACTGGTACACCATTTGTCTAGATGAAACGCGCGGTTCCAGTCCGGTCCCCTTTCGCCTTCCGCCTCGATATGCGCAGCGGTGTCCCCCTCTACCGTCAACTCATCGACCAGGTTCAGGCCGCGATCGCGATGGAGGTCCTGACCCCCGGCGACCAGCTACCCACTGTCCGTCAGCTCGCCGTCGACCTCGAAATTAACCCCAACACGGTTGTGCGCGCGTATCGCGAAATGGAGATCCGCGGCATCCTCGACACGCAGCAGGGCACGGGCACCTTTGTTGCCCAGCAAAAAATCGAACGCGATGCCGTCGAGCGGGCCCGCGGCCTGGAGCAACTCGTGGAAGAGTTTGCTGCCAAGGCAGGCGCGGGCGGCTTCAACCTCGAAGAATTGATGATAGCCCTCCGCGATCGCTGGGCAGAAGGCAGACAGAGCAGAACCCTCAAGCCAAAAGGAGAGAAGCAATGAGCGACATGACCAAAACCTTAACCGTCGATGTGAGCGGGCCGGGAATTACAGCCTTCGTCATGTGTACAGCCGCCGGCTTTGGAACCATTCAGTTTGTTCACTCGCGGGTTCCGCTCATCGCCGGCATTGCTGCCGGCATCTATCTCATGTTCTCGATTAAAGTGGTGCAGCAATGGCAACGCGTCGCCATCCTGCGTTTCGGGCGGTATCGTGGTCTGCGTGGCCCTGGCCTCTTCCTCATCGTGCCCATTATGGACACGCTCAGCCGCTTCGTCGATCAGCGCGTTCGCGTCTCCACCGTCACCGCCGAATCTACCCTCACTCGCGACACCGTCCCAGTCAACGTGGACGCGATTGTGTTCTGGCTCGTCTGGAACGCCGAAAAATCTATTCTCGAAGTCGAGAACTTCACGGACGCCATTAACATGAGCGCGCAGACCGCCCTTCGCGAATCCATCGGCCGCCACGAACTCGCGCAGATGATCACCGAGCGCGAGAGCATGGGCCAGCAACTCCAGTTAATCCTTGATGCCAAGACCAATCCCTGGGGCATCACGGTCCAATCGGTCGAGATTCGCGATGTCCGTATCCCCCAAGCACTGGAAAACGCCATGTCGCAGCAGGCCCAAGCCGAACGGGAGCGCCAGGCTCGCCTGATCCTCGGAGACGCCGAAACCCAGGTCTCGATCAAGTTCGCCGAAGCCGCCAGGGTCTACGGCGATAACCCCGGCGCCCTCCACTTACGGGCGATGAACATGCTCTACGAAGCCATGAAGGAGAAGGGCGCTATGGTCATCGTCCCCTCAACCGCTGTCGAAACCATGGGCCTCGGCGGCACGCTCGCCACCGCAGCCCTCCGGGGCGAGCGCTAGGCCTACATTGACACAACAACTGTCGAATGCAACCGGAAAATGGAGTGAACTCACTATGAAACGCCTCAACAGAAGTATCGTCGCCATCGCATTTCTGCTGACCGCCTCAATCGCCGCCTACGCGCAGACGTCACTCGTGGGCAAGTGGCGGGGCACGGACAACAACCTTCCTATCATTGACCTCACCATCGAACAAAACACCGGCCACGCTATCGGAAGTGCCGTCTTCTACCTCATCAAGCACAACCCTGACGGCAGCAATGCACATGTGGACGGCCAAGCCGAGGGCCCTATGGAAGACTTGAAGTACAAACCGGAAAACCTGAGCTTCGACATGCATCGTTCAGACGGCTCTGTGGTCAGCTTCCGGGTCGAACTAGCTGACGCAGACCACGCGAAGTTGTTCCGCACGAGTGACGATGCCGGGGAAGGTTCAGGCTTCACCCTCGTCCGCGTGAAACCGTAACGGCGCCTTGCTCGGAAATACAGTTATCGCAGAGACGCCGGCCAAGTAAGTGTGGAGGCAAGCCGAATTCCTCGTCCTTTTATTTCCGCGTCGCTACGGCAAAAGCGATGGTGGGGCTTCGCCCGTCTTTTTCGTCCCACGTACGCCGGGGCGAACGTGGGGCACCCTCTGCTACGCCATCCGCATCGGCGGTAAACCACAAGCGCAAGATCGGCCGTGAAGCGCTGTTATCGCTAACTGGTTTACAGAATCGCATCCTGGGTGAGTTCGGTCGCTCTCGACGGAATCGACTCCGCTCTCATTCGGCCCGCGACGCCTCTACCGGATTGACCGATGCAGCGCGGCGCGCGGGGACGAAGCATGCAATTCCCGACACACAGATCAGCAGAGCAGCCACGCCAACATAGCTGCGAGCACCAACCCTACCAGGGCAAATGCTTCAAACAACATCAGTACAAAATGCCGTTCGGCCTCGGACGCAGCGAGCAGGTTGTCCATGGTGGCAACCCGCACGATCGGCTGATCCTTGTCCACCGACCAGATCGCATCGCGGAGGACAGGGACAAGCGCCGCCGCATCACCGCGAGTACGCCACCAGAGACTGCGCATTGTCTGCCCACTCCCACTGCGCGGTAGAGATGTAAAAAGCATTTTCGTCGCCCATCGCCAGCGACTGTTGCTTGACATCGCCCAGCACGCCAACAATGGTGGCCCACGGCCGGTCCGCATGGCCAACGTCGAGCCCCACGCGCACCCGTCGGCCGATGGGATCTTGCTCGGAAAATTTGAGATTCGCGAAGGATTCGTTGATCAGCACCGCAACAGGAGAACCAGCCTCATCGTGCTCGTTGAGCAGACGTCCACGACGAAGCGGAATATGCATCGTCTCGGTGTATCCCGGAGTCACTGCATAGCGAAACGCCGGATCCCCAACAGGGTTGTTCTTCCCTTCAAACTCCACGCCATATACGTCATTGTCTCCACTTAGCGGCAACTGGGCAGTGAAACCCGCTGAGATGACACCAGGAACCTGACGTACCTGCTCAAGCGCCTGGGTAAAGAACCGAACCCGGGCGGCGTCGCTATCGAATCGATGACCGGACTCCTGCACCTGCATCGTAAGCAGGTGCGAGGCATCGAAACCGGGATCGACTGCGAAAAGATGCTGCATGCTGCGCAGTAACAATCCCGTGCTCACCAGCAGCACCGCCGCAAGCGATACCTCTGCCACCACCAGAATCCGCCGAGTCCAATGGCCGCCACCAGTAGTGCGCCGCGAGCTCCGCTGGACCCCGGTGTGCAGGTCCTTGCGAGAAGCCTGCAACGCCGGGACCAGCCCCACCACAACACCGATCAGCGTGGTCATGCCGAGCGCAAATAGAAACACGGCCCCGTCGACGCCAATCGCGCTCACCCGCGGCAGATCCAGCGGACTCAGCGCCACCAGCGCCCGTACACCCGCCAAAGCCACCACCATCCCAAAGACAGCGCCCAGCAACGCAAGCAACAGGCTCTCCGTAAGCAGCTGCCGAACCAGCCGTCTCTGCGCGGCGCCCAGCGCGGCACGCATCGCAAACTCTGCCTGCCGTTGCGCTCCCCGTGCCAGCAGAAGATTCGTCACATTGACGCACGCAATCAACAGCACCAGAAACACCGCGCCGAGAACCGCCGGCAGGGCGGGCCTGACGCCCTGCGTAAGGTCACTCTGCAGCTCGTTCACCATCATTCCATCCGGAGCGCCACCGGAGCTGTCATACCCTTTGGCATTTGTCTGGGCCAGAGTGTGCAGAATCACGTCCAGCTCGCTTCCCGCCTGCTCCCTGCTGACGCCCTCCCGCAGCCGCCCTACCATGCGCAAGTGGTGACCCCACTCTCTACCGTCCGCGGGCAACGGCGGGTCATACTGCAGCGGCGCCCAGAGCTGCGCCGAAGGCGCCAACACGTTTTCAAATGACCGCGGCATCACGCCGACCACGGTATAGAGGTTGTCGTCAAGCCGCACCTGCTGCCCCACGATGGACCTGTCGCCCGCAAACCGCCGCCGCCACAATCCATCGCTGAGAATCACCATGTTCGGCCCATGGAACCTGTCATCCAGATCCCCCTTTAACCTCGTCCATGCTATGCTTTCGCGCATGCGCCTGCGGCTTAGTGCAAGTTTGTTCCTTCTGATTTTGCTTCTGACCGTTCTTCCGCTCAGTGCCCGGGTCACTCGCGTCGAGATTGCTTCCCGCACCAATGTGCTCGACGGCAAGGCGTTCGGTGATGCTGGAAGCTATGAGCGCATCACGGGACGCGTCTACTTTTCGCTTCCAGCGGCCAATCCGCACAACCTGCAGATCGTCGACCTAAGCAAGGCGGTGAACTTGAAAAATGGAGAGGTCGAGTTCTCAGCGGACTTCATTGCCGTTCGCCCCAAGAATGTCCACAAAGGCAATGGCTCGATGCTCCTGGAAGTACCCAACCGGGGGAACTCACGCATTCTTGCTCTGGTGGACGGCGGCGACTGGAATCTGTCGAGCGACGTAGGAGACGCGTGGTTACTGGGCAATGGTTTCACCATCGTTAGCCTCGGGTGGCAATGGGACGCAGCTGGTCCAGGCGCCCTGCGATTCTTTGCGCCGGTCGCGAAAGAAAACGGAAAAACCATCACCGGCCTGCTGCGCGGCGATCTGATGCCCTCGAGGGTGATGGCAGAGATTCCCCTTGGACACCTCATGCAGGGCAATATCGGCGGACGCGAGTACCCGGTTGCCGTACCCGGCGACCCACGCAATGCGCTCCCAGTCCGGAACTCGCGCGACGGGCAACGCAACGTCATTCCCCGCACCGAGTGGCAGTTTGCGCACACCATCGACGGCAAGCTCTCCCCCAGCGACCGGTACATCCATCTGAACGGGAGCTTCCAACCAGGGAAGATTTACGAATACGTTTATGTTGTCGCCGACCCGGTGGTAGCCGGAGGTGGCTTCGCCGCCATACGCGACTTTGCTTCCTATGCCAAGCACGCTCCCGATGCCATCACTCCGGTTGAGCATGTCTATGGCGAAGGCATTTCGCAGAACGGGCGCTTTCTGCGCGACTTTCTTTATGAAGGCTTCAACGCTGACGAGGACGGAAGAATCGCGCTGGACGGTGTTCTCGCCCACGTTGCCGGAGCGGGCCGGGGTAGCTTCAACTACCGTTTCGCGCAACCTTCGCGCGATGCGCAGCCCACTTCGTCGGTTTTCTTTCCGACGGACATCTTTCCCTTTACGGATCAATCGGAGAAAGATCCGGTCACCAGAGAGACTGGTGGGCTGCTCGACCGCGCCGCTGCTGACAAAGTCGTGCCCAAGATTTTTTTCTCCAATACATCCTACGAATATTGGGGTCGCGCGGCAGCCTTGATTCACATCAGCGCCGATGGGAAACACGATGCGCCCATCTCGCCCAGTGTCCGGATCTACCACTTCACCGGACTGCAGCACTTTTCCGGCCCATTCCCTGCAGAAAAGGGTAAAGGGGACCTGCTCGGACAGGAGCCGGAATCGCCGCTCCCCGTCAAGTATTTCTGGCGCGCCATGATCTCCAACATGGACGCCTGGGTGCGCAGCAACACCCTTCCGCCCGCAAGCAGCTATCCAAAGATTGCTGACGGCACACTGGTGCCGTTGGACAAATACGGGTTGCCCGCGATCCCTGGCGTAAAGCAGCCGCACGAAGCGAATCAAGCTTATCGTCTCGATTTCGGTCCGAATTGGCGAGAGGGAGTTCTAAGCGTCCAGCCGCCGAAGGTCGGTCAGGCTTTCCCTGCGCTTGTGCCCCAAGTCGACGCCGACGGAAACGAACGCGACGGCGTACACCTGCCGGAGATAACTGTTCCGCTGGCGACCTACACGGGTTGGAATCTTCGCGATCCTGCAATTGGCGCGCCCGATCAGCGTGTCGCCTTCGAGGCGTCCTACCTCCCATTCCCCAGAACTGCCGGCGACCGTCAGAAGACAGGCGACCCACGCAAGTCCATTGCGGAACGCTACTCGAATCGCGAAGTCTACCTCACTCAGTACAAAAAAGCGGTGGACGGCCTGGTGAAGCAACGCTGGATTCTGGCGGAAGACTCCGCCGCCTTGCTGCATCGCGGCGAGCAGGAATGGGCCGAAGCCACCAAGTAATCGCGCCGGAAGCCGCCTTCATCCGGGCGGGATTGACAAGATAAAGATTCCTTGACGACCATTTCCATGGAAACTATTATGATCAATATGAGAATTCGCGCTTTACCAGCAGGCGTACGTGATCTTAGAAGTCACACAGGTTTCTGGTTGCGATTCGTCTCGAATCATGTCTCACATAGCTTTGCCCGGAAGCTCGTTGGCAGCGGTGTCACCGTCGCGGAATGGGTTGTTCTTCGGGAGATGTTTGAAACAAGCGCGACTTCTCCGAGTGCGCTCGCTACCGCGACGGGGCTGACGCGCGGCGCCGTGTCTAAACTGATTGAACGGCTGGTTCGAAAGGATCTTGTGAGCCGTGCCGAAGCCACCGACGACCGCCGGTTTCAGGACGTCAGACTGACTTCCACCGGACGGATGCTCGTGCCCAAGCTCGCAGCTATTGCCGACCAAAACGACAACGAGTTCTTTTCACAGCTTCCTGTGAGAGAACGAGAGCGGCTGGTAGCAACACTCAAGAAGCTCGTTGCGGTGAACAGCCTCAACAAAGTTCCAACGACATAAAGGAGAACATCAAGATCATGCCCGATTCGGTCTACATGGTCACGCTCGCAAAGCCCGATGGCATGCCCGAGGACGCATTCGACCGTGGCATGGACCTGATGGACGACGAATCAGCCCTTAAAGGCTTGCGTTGAAGCGCTTTGAATGAGCCTTCGATCGCTTCGGATGGCCTTCTCCAATCAGACAGCTGCACCAAGTCACTCAACGTGAGGAGCATAAAACGTGTACATAGCCGTGTAGGGGATGCGGACGGCCACGCCCAAGTGTTGCGCGTCACAGCCCGAAGGCGGGGCAATACCGCCGTGCGTTTCTGACCGGCGAATATATTCAACCTTGCCCAGTATCCCGGCCCCCTCATGGCCATCGGCCTTCAGCAACAGCCATGGAATATTTCCCGGCTCCGGAGCATCGCTTTTCTCCACCAGCTGGCCTTTCACGGAACTACCATCTTGAAGCTTCCAGGTTGGTCCAGCACTATGGGTACCGATTTCCTTGCCGGAGGTGTCGAACAGCTTGGCCTCAGGCGCCTGAAAGGCCCACTGAGGAACGCCGGAGACGTTCTGGCAGGTGTAGATTTGCACGCCCTTGCCGTCGACAGCAAGGACGGGCTGCTGTGTCACTGGCGGTTGGATGCTATTCTGCGCGAGCACCGAGGGCGCATGTACGAGATAGATCATAAAGACGAGGAGCGGGAAAGCATTGATTCGCATCGTGCGCCTGAGTCTACCGCGTATCCCCCCGCAATTTGTTAACTTTCAACGAATGCTGTTTCAGGTAAGATTCGCAACGCTTTCCCGGCTGATTCATCTAATTGATCATGGGTAACAGGTTAGCGGTTTCAGTATTGGACCTTGTGGGCATGCGAGCTGGGGAGGCCGCGGGCAGCGCAATTGCCCGGTCGGTAGACCTGGCGCGCCACGTGGAGCAGTTGGGATACAAGCGCTACTGGCTGGCGGAACATCACGCAATTCCTGGACTGGCTTGCTCGGCGACGCCGGTGCTGATTGGGCNNCGCTGGAGGCGCTGTATCCGGGGCGGATCGATCTGGGACTCGGACGTGCTCCAGGCGGTGACTTTGCCACCATGCGGGCGCTGCGACGGGATTCGCGGCAGAGCGGGGACGATTTTCCGGCGCTGCTGGAGGAACTGCG
>PLZN01000527.1 GCA_003152195.1 Acidobacteriaceae bacterium | reverse complement strand
GTGCTGGGGTGTTTGCCACAGGCGCCGGAGTGCTGATTGCCGCTGTCGGTTTGGTGGTCGCTACCAGCCGCCTGCCCTTGGTCCTGGTTGCCGGGGTCGATGGTTGCACAGCCGAAGGTGTGGTGTTTGCCGCCAGCCAGGTTTGCGCGGCGAGCACGACCGGGTCATTGCTGTTCTGCGGCATAGTGCCAATGGTGGGAAATACCTGGTCGGGCGTCAGACCCTCAGGGAACGCCTTGCCCGAGCGATCGGCGTCGATGGCGGTTGTGAGGTAGAGTTCGGCGCCATCATCCATCTTGAAGGGCTGGACGGCGGTGGATTTACCGGCCGTGCGGCTCCCGAAAAAGCGGGTGTCGGGACGTCCGTGAAAGGCAATGGTGATGGCTTCTGCCGAGCTTGCCGTACTGCTATCGACCAGAACGGCTACGGGGGCGGATGGTGCTACACGGACAGGCGCGTCATCCAGGCTGAGCGAAACCGTCTCGAGCCCGGCGGAATTGCGGGTTCCAGTCTTGCCATCCTGGTAAAACCAGTTGATCGTTCCGTCGGCGGCCACGAATGAGCCGACGTTGCCTTCGCCCAGGACGGGGCCAATGCCGATCAACATGGGCCACATATTGCCGCCGGTGTTGCCGCGCAGGTCAACGATCCACCCCTTGGGGTTTTGCGCCGAGAGGTCAGTCAGAATGCGGCGCACATCAGCGGCGTAAAGAAGCAGACCATCGTTATCCTTGGCGGAACAACGGGGAAGCACGACGTAGCCGAAGTTTCTGCCCTGTGCGGTTACGATATGACCTTCAGGCAGACGGCGAGTCGTGAAAGGACTGGGAGGCGCATCTTTCCGGGCGCCGCCGGGAGCAGTGTTCTGTGCCTCTTTCTCCGCCTGTTGCATCAGCGCGATCTGATCGGGATAGAGGCCGGGAGGCAGGCGAAGATGGCTTCCCGGATCGCCAAGCTGCACCAGGGCCCAGTAGATCGCCGGGTAAGTGTCGATGGGATTGAAGGCGCCGCCCGCGCGTTTGAAGGCTTCTACACGAAGCGTGGCCCAGTCGATGTCCTGGCCGTGCAAGGCGTGCTGCCGCATGATATCGATGGCGTTGTCCAGGAAGGCCGCTGCGCCCGAGGTGATCGCAGTCGGACTGACCTGCGGTTGCGGGGTGGGCTTCTTGCCCGCCAAGCCGATGGCCGGGCTGAGGAGGAGTAACGAACATGCGAGAATGCGGTTTTGGTAGTTCATGGCAGAGCAAGGCTAGCATGGCGCGGATGGGGAGTTGATCGCACAAAGGTTGCAGCTTCAGCAGCTTGGCGGGGCGGTGGGTCTGCTTACAAAGTTGTACTTAGCGGTTGATGGGCAGGGCGAAGTCCACACCAGCGGCGCGGTTGGCTGCCACCGTTGCCGGCACATCGAGCAGGGCGAGCGGTATTTCCTTCCGCAACTCGCCGTCGAGATCGTACAGAGTGCTGCCGATCAGCGCGTAGTTATGCACCTGCGCGGGCGGGCGGCCATCCTTGAAGATCAAGGTCGTGGCGGGTTGGGCATGCACGGGGGCAGCCACGGCTTCCGCTTGGTACGCAGGCCGGAATGGCAGCGGGGCATTCCCGGCCAACTGAGGCCTTGGAGCCTCCGGGGGGTAAGCCTGCGGACCGTAATCCTGCTCGCCGTAGTCAGGCTGCTGTGGGTAATCAGGCTGCTGTGCGGCGCTGGTGTCGTCCTGGTCGTCTCCGTAGGTAGGACCGTAACCCAATGGAAGACCAAAATCATAGACGAAGGGGTAAATGCCATAGGCATACGGGTAGTGCCGGCGATATCCCACCCCACGTTGGTCATCGTCACGATGACGTCCCTGGCCCGCAGTGGGCCAGTGTCCTGGGCGCCCCGATTGCCCGGACGGATAACGCTGTGCCGGGCCGGTCCGGCCCCGGAAAGCACCGCTTGGTTTGGGGAACAACGATCCCGAAGGTGGGGCGAAGTTGCGGGCACCCCGCGAGAAGGATGGGGCGGGTCCAGCGTGACCTGCTCCGCCCGCATGTCCCGGCGACATGGCGGCAGGGGCGCCATGCTGGGCTACCAGGCCCGTCGGGAGCATGAGGCTGGCCGCCAGGAAACCGAGGGCAACCGAGAGGGATCCGCAGAGCCTGCGCCGCATACCTCAATTTTAGACCTGTCCTCGCCTTCCACAACAGATCTCACGTTACTTCCTTGGCCGCGGCCGTGAGAGGATTCCCGTTTTCTCCTGGCGTGCGACCTAAGCGACATAAGGCCAAGGATTGGGGCTTAGGTCGCTTAGGCCGCACTTCGTCGAGCAATTTCGCGTCTCCGTGAAAAGTTGCAGTTACGTTAGACCGGTCCCTCTGGGACTGCTGAGTTTGGACGCCAGCCTGGAAGACGTATTAGCGTTGTGGCATAAGCCTCTCTGGTGGCCGAGTTCTTCGATCTTCATCATATATCTGCGCGTGACCGGTGCAGGCGGATAGCCCCCAATCGAAATCCGGCTGTGGGGTGAAGGCGCCCCGAGGAATTCATGGAGTGCGACGGAAGAGGCGTAAAGGGTTCAGGACTAGGGCATGCGCATGGATGCCTTTAATAGCATATTAGTTATTGTAATATTCTATTAAAAGCACTAAATTTATTAGATATAGCAATCATATTAGTGCTATTAAAAGCATATTAATCAGCATAAACTGCTTTTAAAGGTGTTTCGTGCGTCGAAATCAGCTTTTGGCCACACAACCGTACCCGGTGGAACGCGCCCTGAAGACTCTCGGCGGCAATCTTCGCACGGCGAGAATTCGGCGCAGCCTCACGAGGGCAGAGGTCGCCCAAAAGATCGGGACAGGGGTGCGCGCGGTTATGGATGCCGAGAGGGGCAACCCCTTCACCGGCATAGCCGTTTATGCAGCCTTGCTTTGGCTCTACGACCTGCTTTCGCCATTTGAAGATCTGGCTGATCCTCTCCAAGACGAGCACGGCCTGGCGTTGGCGGGCCGCAACGAGAGAGTGCGTGCGCGCAAGCGCAAAGGGCTCGACAATGACTTCTAGCTCCCCGTCCCAGTGCTTCGTTTACATCACACTGCCGGGCGCGGTTTCCGCCGTGACCGCAGGCAGATTTGTGCTCGAAGAAACCCCCAAGGGTGATCCGCTGGGGCGCTTTGTCTATGGCCGTTCCTATCTTCAAAATCCTGCGGCAGTGGATATCGATCCGATAGAGCTCAAGCTGTCTGAGGCCACATACGAGACCATCCAGTTGAGCGGCGTTTTCGGCGCTCTGCGCGATGCCGGGCCGGATTTTTGGGGCCGGCGCATCATGGAAAAGCATGCCGGCAAGGCAAGACTCGACGAACTGGATTATCTGCTGGAATCCCCCGATGATCGTGCCGGCGCCCTCGGTTTCGGATTGAACCGGGTTCCGCCCACCCCGCGGCGCAAATTCAACCGGGCTCTTGATCTCGAAAAGCTCCAGAAGATAGCCGAAGCCCTGGTCAGAGACGACATTGCCAGCGATCCCGATGCCCCGCAGGTTCAGGACCTGTTGCTTCTCGGAACCTCCATGGGAGGAGCACGTCCGAAAGCGGTGATCCAGGATAAAAAGGCGCTATGGATGGCAAAATTCTCGCGGCCGGACGATCGTTGGAACCACCCACGGGTCGAGCACGCCATGCTGCGGCTGGCGCAGCAATGCGGCGTCAACGCCGCCGAAAGCCGGATCGAATCCGTGGCGGATAAGGATGTCATCTTAATCAAGCGCTTCGATCGGGAAAAGAAACCCAATGGTTACACCCGTGCCCGGATGATCGGCGGCCTCACGGTCTTGCGCGCGGAGGAAGCTCCGCAAACGAGAACTCGTTGGTCCTACGTCCTGCTCGCCGAGGAGTTGCGGCGCATCGTTTCTGCACCGAAGGACGATGCGCGCGAATTATTTCGCCGCATCTGTTTCAACGCCCTGATTTCCAACATCGACGATCATCCGCGCAACCACGCATTCATAGCCGCCGATCAGCATTGGAGGCTCTCACCCGCCTATGATCTGACTCCGTCCCCCGTGGTCAGCCAGGATCGCCGCGACCTTGCCATGGAATGCGGTGACCAGGGCCGCTTTGCGAATGCGACGAATATTCTTTCCCAGCACGCCCGCTTCCTCCTCGAAAGAGACGAAGCGCAGAAAATCATCATCAATATGAGAGATCAAGTGGATAAGACATGGTACGACACCGCCACTGCCTGCGGGGTTTCGACCAGGGATGCCGAAACGATTCGCGGCGCCTTTGTCTATCCGGGCTTTTCCCGCGAATAGGTTTTTCAAAGCAGCCTGACAACGGCAGGGGCCTCCAGGAACGCGCTTGCATTTACTGATCTGCCGTGAACTTGGTCCCTCTTTCGAGCGTTTTTACAAATGGTGTATTAGAAGAAGCGGCACTCTACGCAGGCGTCCGCCAAAGAACACCTGCACATAGCTACCCTCACCACAGCGATAAAGATAGGTGAGATAACCCGCAACTACGGCAAAGGCTGGTTGCCTTTTACGACACAGGGCGCAACGGGCCAACTCGTGTCAGCTTCCCTGAACCGCCCCCGCTTGCCACTGGAGAGCGCAGAACTCCGCCAGACGTGCGAAGTCCCGTCGGTTAGTTGTGAGCACTGTGATGCCGGTGCGAGCTGCGCTTGAAGCAATCAGCGCGTCGTTAGTCAGCCGCGCCTGTCCAATTCGCTCGTATCCATACTTCTGCGCGAGCCGGGCAAGAATTTTCCCGGCGTGGGTCCAATCGCTCAGATTTGGGATGAGTACCCTTCCCGCCCTCTCGAAATCGCGCTCCAGCTTTTCCAGAACCCGGTAATCGTTCGGATTCGCTCCGGCATAAAGTTCCTCCAGCACAACGGAACTGAGCCAGAGGGGAGACTCCCGTGCCCAGCGCTGCACCAGGAGTCCAGCATCGCCGCCCGCTCGCAGGGCAGTAATGTATAGCGATGAATCGAAAAGGACCGGCATCCTCTACTCTGCCAGCGTCCCAAAAACATCGCGGATGACGACGCCGCTTCTGACGAACTTCCGATTGGCTTCCGCAGTCAACCTGTTGCGCTCGTGTTCAGAGATTGCCAGGTCGAGCGCGCGTTCGACAGTCTCGGTTTCTGTCCTGGCGTCAAGCACCTTCTGTGCGCGTTTGAGTTTAAGGGCATCGAGCCGGAAGTGTTTGTGGATGATGCGGTCCTTCGCGGTGGCCATAGCCTTGTCCTCAGAGACTGAGTTTAGCATGAATGTGTACAGAAAGTAGATTTATGAACATCGCCTCGACGCATTAAGGCCATGCGCTTTCCTCGCCATCCATTGACGCGCCGTCATAATGTGTATAGTGTATCGATAGACTAGTACACATTGTTGTGATCTTTCGATTGAATCAATCCTCCGGCATTCCGCTCTACCTCCAACTCATGGAGCAGGTGAAGCACGCGGTGGAAACAGGTGCGCTCCGCGAGGGCGATCAGCTCCCGACTATCCGCAAGGTCGCCGAGGACCTGGTCATGAACCCCAATACCGTGGTCCGCGCGTACAGGGAGTTGGAACACGAAGGGGTTCTCGAGCTGAAGCACGGCTCCGGAGCTTTCATCAAAGAGTCGGGGGGAGGACGAGCTGGTGTGATCCGCAAGGCGCGAGCCGTAGTGCAGTCGGCCGTCGAGCGGCTTATGTTGCTGGGGCTGACCGAAGATGAGCTTCGACGAGCATTTGAAAACGAGCTGGCCCAGGCCCGTGCGAAAACGGCGATTGGGAAAAGTAGCAGAGGGTAAGCCATGACCGATTTCATTATTGAAACGAGCCAACTCTGTATGTCTTTCAAGGACAAACCGGCATTGCGCGGCTTGGACCTGCGGGTGCCGGCTGGGAGCATCTTCGGTTTCCTCGGCCGCAACGGCGCGGGCAAGACCACCACCATCAAAACGCTGATGGGCCTTTTGCGATCCGACAGCGGCAACGCCCTCGTGTTTGGCACACCAGTCGCCGATGCCGCCCGCTCCGTGGATATCCGCCGCAGGATCGGCTTCGTCACGGAGGACAAGGAGTTGTACCCCTACATGACGGTGGAGCAAATCATTCGCTTCACGCGTCCCTTCTTCCCCAAATGGCGCCACGATCTGGAACAGCGTTACTTGCAAATATTCGAGCTTCCGCCCAAGTGCAAAATTCCGGGCCTTTCCAAGGGAATGCGGTCGAAGCTGATGCTGCTGCTCGCGATCTCGCGCGGAGCCGAGTTGCTGATTCTCGATGAGCCGACTGATGGCCTCGACCCCGCCGCCAC
>PLZN01000164.1 GCA_003152195.1 Acidobacteriaceae bacterium | reverse complement strand
TCAGCTAATTTGGACAGTAGTGACCAGAGATACTTATTTCGCCGGTGACGAGGGAACGACCACTGGCTTGACACTGCCGCAGTCCGAACTCAGAAATTTGGCGGTGAACGTTTTATCGATCGCCATGTTTACCGGCGTGCCTCGGACGGTACCCGTCACCGTCGTGTGGCTTGTCCCGCTGAAGTGCTCCGCATCGGGCAATTTAAAGTCGATGCGTCCCTTGGACGACATGCTCTGACCGGTACATGCGTTGTCAAAGGCGATGCCGTGGGCGGTCTGCACCTTGTTGGTAACGCTGCATTGCGTACCCGGGGCGCCCTTGTTCGTCGCTGTCAAATAACCGCTGAGTGTCGTCCCCGCGGAGAAACAAGACTGGCTAGCAACAGGCGGTCCATGGTTTACGCTTACATGCGTCTCCCAAAGGCCGGCTTTGATAGGAAGATCGGAAAGCTGCGCAAGCAGGGTCGAAGGCCCGAACAGTAGGACGGCTGCAGCGCACAGACCGAGCCTCGGGTGTTTTCTGGATTTCATGAAAAGGCCCCCGATTGCATAGTTTAGTCGAATGCAGAAGACTAACACATCGCTGGAATCGTGCCCCGTACATCGCGCTCCGCTTGGGCCGCGCCGCCGCAGGCGTGTGATTGGTTAGGAATGCAGTCTATGGCTGCGGCGAGACGAGGACCGGTCGCACACTTTCGTCCTTCGATCCGTTGCCCAGCTGGCCGTAGTTGTTCATTCCCCAGCAGTACACTTCGCCTCCAGCGGTCAAGCCGCAGGCATGTGTCTGGCCTGCGGATATGGATTTGAGAACTAGATCTTTCGACCCAAAAACAGGCGCTGGGACATTGGTGGCTGCGTCTGTCTCGCTTGCGGTAACCGCATCATTACCCCACCCCCAGCAATACGGAGCGCCTGCCCGCGTGAGGCCACAGCTGAACGTCTTTCCAGCGGAGATAAAGGCAAAGGTCAATCCTGCCGCCACGGGCGCGGGTACAATGCTGGATGAGTCTGAACTGTCTCCTAGCTGGCCATGATCGTTATCGCCCCAGCAGTAGCCTTTGCCGCTGGTTGTTACGCCGCAGGCATGTGCACCACCCGTGCTGATGGAAATGAAATTGAGTCCGCCAGAAACCAGAAGAGGGATCGGGCTATCAGCCTTCGAGCCATTGCCGAGCTGGCCAACAGTGTTTGCGCCCCAACAATAGGCGCTACCGCTATTGGTGATTCCACAGGTAAACAATGTTCCTGCACGCACGGAGCTAAAGGTGTGCCCACCAACGACGGGAACAGGAGTGGCGCTCGCGGTCTTATTGCCATTGCCGAGTTGTCCGTATTCGTTACTGCCCCAGCAATAGACAACCCCGTTGGTTGTCAATCCGCAGCTGTGATCAAGCCCCGCACTCACTGCAGCGAATGAAATCCCTCCCGATACGGGGACGGGCGACCTGCTCCCTTCGCCTAGGTCTCCGCCAAGTTGCCCGGTCGTGTTGTCGCCCCAGCAGAAGGCCGCGGCAGTTGCTGTGACGCCACAGGTGTGTCCGAAACCAGCGCTCACCGATACGAAAACAAGACGCCCGCGGACAGGCGACGGCTGGGCATTGTCATTGGGCGTCCCATTCCCGAGCTCGCCGTCTGAGTTGCTCCCCCAGCAGGATGCCACGCCGCGAGCGTTAACGTAGCAGGTATGTCCGGCACCCGTACTCAGGGTCTCAAGATTAGCTATCGTGAAGCGTTGCCGAAGTTTGACCGGATAGCCCCACTCCTTGAGCATGGCGAGAACCTTCGTGATGCTCAGTGCCTCTCCATTCGGTTGTTGATCGCTCCTCAGCAAGCCAACAATCTCAAGATGGAAGTTCAACAAGGCCCCTCCCGAATGACCCGGATAGAGCGACTTGGATTCAAACCGCAACCATTCTTCATCGGCCTCGATAAACCCGTCGGGGGTCACGCTCAGGCTCCATGGCACACCCTGTGGATGTCCGGCTAGAAACACTGGATCACCTCGTGTCAGGACAGCAGGGTCGCCCACGCGATCAAAAGGAAAAGAGTTCACATCGATTCCGTGCATTTTGGCATTCGGTACGGTGAGCACGGCGAGATCCTCACCAACATCGAAATGACTGGCGAGAACGGCAGGTACAGGTTTCCCGCGAAGGCCGCGGAATTCCACCTGCACATCATGGCTTGGCTGAGTGCCATCGCGAACCACGTGATTGGCGGTGACGATGTAAATTTGGCCGTTTTGCGCGCCGATGACGATGCCTGCTCCAAAACTGTCCCTATCTGCGAGCTTGGCGTCGATGCGCACCAGCAGGCGCATGATGTCTTCCCGCAATGGATCAGGCGCCTGCGATTGGGCAACGGGAAAGATCCCGGCCAGGATGTATATTGCCGTCAGACACACAGAGCGCTTCATTGTGGCGCCCTCAGCCAGCGCAGCGCGCCGACAACCAATCCAAAGAGATAAATGGCGGTGCCCCAAAGTAAAGCCAACCCGCGGCGCGCCTTTAACCATTCCAACCAGGTTGGCATCAAGCTCCGGCCAACCTCGGATGGACCTGTCCTGATGTTCTTAACGCGGCCACGAAACTGAAGAACAATATGGTCGTCCTTCAGCTCTAAGGATCCGATCTCACCCTGTGAGCCTTCCAATTGAATCGCCTCGCCCGGACGAATCTTATATTCCCGGCCATCCAACTCCTCGAAATAAATCGTGCCGGAGAGGATGGTGGAGACACGACGGATGGGCAGACCCTCGGGACCTCTGCGATCGTCAATTCGCAGGAGAGATAAATCGTGGATGGCTAGCGGCAGGGGAGATATCTTTTGCGGGAGAGTCAGGAATGTGAGATCCAGATTTACCTGCTGCGCCTGCGGCTCAAAGATCACTGCCTTGGGACTTAGGAAAGAAAGTTGACGCTGGCTGCCACCGGTCAGATTGACTTGTACCGGGCCGTTGACATTGCCGCGCAAATCGAGGGCTGCCCCTTGGAGTGTCAATCGATATTGGCTCGGAGCTCCGGTCTTCTCCAGCGATACCCGCGTCTGCGCAGGCAAGATGAGCTCGGGAAGGCTGACCTCACCTCGCAGTTGATGGTCCACAGCAACCGCGAGGGCAACGCTCGAATCGAAATCGCGCCCTGAAGACAGCGTCGTGGCCTCCGTGTCGCGAGCACGAGGAAGTTGGATTTTGCTCAGGCCCGAAACGCCCAATGCCGAGAGAGAGAGCTGTTCGCTGAGCACCTGCCGGTTGGGAAGGGAGAAGCCCAACTGGTCTACCTGGAGATCCATTTCGATCTCTGTACTCTGGCGCCGGGCAAACAGAAGAATACTGACGATGAACAAGGTGGATGCAAACAATGCAATCAGTGGCCAGTGACTGCGGGAACGAACCGGCTGCGATGCGTCACAGATTGCCATCAGGCCAGAGAGCCGTTGAAGAGCTTCCAACTGCTCACCAGGGACCGCACCGTGGGAGCGCAGCGCTTCATCGTGAAGCGCTTTTGCCTTTGCCTGGAGCAACTGGCGAAGCTGGTCCGGCGCAGCCTCTTCTTTCCTTTCGCTCACTCGTCGCCCCTGTGGTAGAACCAGATTTGTTGGGTGATAGGCCCTGAGTATCTGCTGGTGGCGCCAATCTCAAGATAATAAACACCTGGAGTCTTGAGACTGGGAAGATCGATCGCGATTCCCCGCTCCGCCGGATAATAGCCCTTGCCAAGCTCGTGGTCGCTGATCAAAAAGGAATGCGGCTGCCCATCGCTTCCCGCTGGTGCCAGGCTGATGAAGACTTCCTTTAGCTCCGAACCGGGCAGAACCACTAGCTGATAGCCTGGCGTTGCCTTCTGGGTCTTCCGCGCGATACGGAGCGGTAGATACAACCTTCGACTCTCCCCGCCAACCTGGTAGTCGGTGAATCCAACCACGCCGATGTCCTGCCTGGAGAGATGAAGCGCGGCCAACACACCTGTAGGCCAAAGATAAGGCGCTTTGTCAGCAGCAACGACAGTATCCATCTGATAATAGAACTTCTCACGTAGCGCATAGGCCCGCAGGCGAATAGGTGTTTTCGCGAAGGAAGGCCATTCAATCGAGAGTTTGTCCTGGGAACTCGGATTGAAATCTTCAAAAGCTTCAGTGAATGAGGCGACCAGCAGAGTCGAACTGCCGGAGACTGGTTGCGCGTAAATGCCCTCGCAACGATCTCCTCGCAGCCGATAGCCTTGTGGATTTTGTCCCATCTGCTTGAGATTTGGATCGCAAAGCCCCTGTTGGGAGTCAACCTGCATCGCTTGGCTTTGCGCAGACATTAAAAAGCAAATAAGGACACTCCAACCCCATTTCCGGTACTCGCGCACCATCAACCTCTCCTCCTAAGACGTTTGTACCAAAGCGGCAACTGATTTTAGAGCATTTCCACTTTTACTATGCGTCGCGGACGGTGGTTTTGTGCATTAACTCCGATTCTTTCTGTGAAACGTTTCAGGCCTAGCGTGCACTAAGGAGATATCAATGCCTTCGCGAATCGAGGTGACCCGTCCTACTCCTGACGGCAACCGGGGCGCAGAGCTCCAAGCATTGAACAGATGAAGCGCTGCACAGTTTACAGAAGTGATGAGAGGAACTTTGAAACTGTCGTCCTTTTGGTATTCCCGCGGGATGCACAATCCAGGGCAGACCCCACCGTTTTGGGGGTTGAGTATTGCGGCCCCGAGTACCCCTCTGCCATTTTGGCTCAGAATCGATAGTAGTTCGCCCAAGAAGTCGCCTGCACGCTGAGGGTGTCCACGCCTGTTTGGATGCCACGGCGTCAGTGGGTCACGATCATCTTCGGATTGGTGCTGAACTCAGCATACTCGTAGCAGCATACGCATCCGCGTGTGCGCAGCCTGATCTGAGCTCCGCCGGCCGTCAACCCTTCCATACGGAAGAGAAGCGAGTGAGACACATGGCTGACGAAGTGATTTCAGCAGTTCCTGAGGGCCTGGATATAAGCAAAATCACCGCGGAGCCCTCGCGCATTTCATCCGTCCGATTGGTTCAGCAGCGCGCGGCCGTGGACGAGAGTCTTGGCCTTCTTGCAAACCTGGTTGGCACCTGGGAGGGCGAAGGTTTCAACCTGATCGCAAGGCCTGATAAAGAGGGCGGTTCGCCTCTCTTTCTGGAGCTCAATCAGACCTTTGAGTCGTTGAGTTTTATCCCGATCTCCTCATCAATCCCGAACCGTGGCAGCGCGGTGAACGACGTGACTTTGTTCGGCCTGACATATCTGCAGAAGATCGTCGACCTTGTGACGGGGGGTGCGCTGCACATCGAGCCTGGCATCTGGGTCCACATTCCTTCGCAAGACGTTGTTGGGAAGAGCCAAAGCGTTGCGCGCATGGGAACGATCCCGCATGGCAACTCGCTGCTTGCGCAGGGTGTCGCGATTGATGTGAATCCGGTTCCGGGGGGAACGTTTGCCATCGACACCATCAGCGCGGTGAACACCTCGCCGTTCCCAACCGGCGGCACGATTCCGTTGGCGGGAACACTTAGCGCCTTCCCACCCTACAACTTGGCCCTCACCACCCCGGCTGCGGTCAACTTCAGGACACCCGCTGGCGACGTTCCGGCTGTACCGTTGCCGGCAACGATCCTTGGGCTGAATATGCAGACGATCATCAAGGATCCGGCAGCTCTCTTAAAAGCTGCGATCAAGAATCAGACAATCGAGAGCATGGTGGTCATCAACATAGCCACTGTGGCCAGCCTGTTGCAGGCGCAGCCGGCGCCGGCCCCGCCGAAGGACATCCTGGCTGGATTCAGCGCGGGCGGCGGGGTCGAGGACATTCCGTTTCTTAAGAGCAACGCCAACGTCGCCACGGTCTTTGCAACTTTCTGGTTGGAGACGATAAAGGGGCCAACTCCAGATGAGAACTTTCTCCAACTGCAGTACGTGCAGACGGTGATGTTGGACTTCCCCGTGATCACGCCAGGTACACCTCCGGGCGCACTGCTGAGCTGGCCGCACGTTTCGGTTGCCACGCTGCACAAGGTGTTTGGCGGCCAGTAGAGCTCACCGCTTGCTGGAAGATGCCGTTAGCGAGGCGGTAGCGTTGCTGCCGCCTTGCGACGGTTTCGCGCGCGTTGCGAGGCTGGTGTCCTGAGTCGTTAATTCGTACACATATTTTGTCATCCCGNNAGTGGAGGGACCTGCGGTTTCAGTCATTTGCACCACCTCTGCTCTCTGGGATATATAGTGCGAACTTCTAACTCAGGACACCAGCCCGGATTTCTCACAACGACTCAGAGCAATTGAAAGCGGGGCTTGATGTCAAACGGCGGAAAGTGCAACAAACCTGCGGGTGCCCCATCCCCCCGGATTTCCTGTAAGGCGTGGTGGGGTCAGCTGCCAACGGACAGCTTTCGTTCGTAGACGCCGCGCCACCTACCGGACAATGACCTTCCCACCTTCAAAATGCTGATAAGGCTTTGGCCACCTTATGTGCGCCAACGTCTGACTTCGCTTTATTGCACGAATTGCCTCACTTCCATAAAGAATCCATTCTCATTCTTCTTAAGGGGTCCAGTCACTTTTACCGTATTCGGCGGCTTGGGGCTTTGCATCAGCTTCGTCAATTGCCAATAGGCGATTTGCTCGTCGGGCAGCACAGGCCAATTGGAGTGGGTTTCAAGATTCCACTGAACCTTGTCGACGGCGTCAAGCGGAGCCAAAACAACGGATGGCCTGGCACCGGCGCCCATCAAGGTGAGTAGTCCATTGCTCTCCTTAATGGAACCTTCAACGGTCATTTCGATCCCTCGCAGAAGGTAAGACCCGTTGACCACGCCGGCAAACTCCTCCCGCCAAACGTCGACGTCTGGAAGGATGTCGTCCTTCATGTAGACGAATGCAGTCGAGTTTGTGCCATCGGCGATCGGCCTCACGTCTTTTATGCCCGTCAGATGATTCAAGGCGTCTTGAGCGCCGCCCCAGCAGACCGCGAGTCCGTAAGGACATGTAGGCGTGATCCCGATGGTGACCTCTGGCGTCTTGGCGTTCCTGATCATCTCGGCATTGATTTCGAGCGGTCCGGGGCTTGGCCGAAGGAGTGCGAAGGCGGCATGATGGACGACGGCAGGAGCAACGGCAGAGAAGATCCGGACGATCTGTCCGATCGAAGGCACACCCTTTTCGTTCAGGACAAAGAGCATGTAGTGACCTGGAGGCGCGATGTTGGCATTCGCCGGTGCGCTAACGGTCAACTTGCCATTGCCTTTGGCAAAGGTGAGGAAATTCAGCCGCTGGTTCTGATCGAACGAGTGGGTCACCGACGCCAGCCTGATCCAACTCACTTTAGTGACCTCATTCGCTTCGGGGACGACAACGTCGAAGGCTTGACCGTAAGACACGTTCGCTGGAGCATTCTGGATCGTGGGTCGAGCTCCTCGGAAGAGATAGGGTGGAGAGAAAAGCTGGGCATCGATGTGTGAGTCTTTTGCCGGATTGGCGATGTTCATCACCGGCGCATACTCGCCCCCGCCTGCGCTGAAGACGCGCCCATCCGGCAGCAACACTGCGGTGGAATGGTAGCAGCGGTCAACCGCTTCCTCCGCCATGAGCGTCCACTTCCCAGTTGCCGGGTCCCAGAGTTCGGCTGCGTGCACCGGCGCACCAGGATCAAGGTTGTTGAAGGCTACGGCGATATCATTCCCTTTGATTCCCTGTGTGCCGCCGGTCACCAGGACTGTACCGTCAGGCAAGATCGTGGCATTGTGCTGCCGCCGCCTGAAGTGCATAGGGGATGTCGGCTGCCATTGGGGTGCGGGCTGATTCAGATCGATGGTCTCGGCGGTATCCGTGGGTAGCTCCGTTCCGGTGTCGAGACCGCCCCCGATATAGACGACCTTGCCGGTGTCGTACATCACCGACGGTGCATAGTCGCGGGTGTTGGCATCGCGCGTTGGACCTTGCGTCCAGGTACCGGGGTTGCTGGTGTCAAAAAAGAAACTATCCTGCTGTGGTCCAGACATGAAGACCTGTCCCTTTGTCGGCTCGACATGAAACCGCGGAAACAGTTGCAACGTCAGGAAGTTCGTAAGCGAGTCCCAGGTAGCGCCGTGCCAGACCTGGGGTATCGGGTTGGTGGCATTGTGTGTCTTACCGTCGTTTGCAGGCGGCTGGAGAGGCCCGACCGGGAAAGACCCGGAAAGCGCGAGAACTCCGCCGTCCGGCAGCGTCACAGCCGATGGATACCAGCGGCCTTCGTTCATCAAGGCCGCAGCGGCCCATTGATCGGTCGCTGGATCGTAGATGCAGCTCTGGTTGACACCCTGGCTATCGAACAGGTGACCACCAATGACCATCAAGCGGCCGTCAGCCAGAAATGTGTGGCCGGAACAGAATAGATTGACCGTTGTTTTCCCATCGGCCATGGTCGGTTGATTCTTAGTCAGCGTGCTGATACCGGTGGCAGGATCCCAAATATAGGAAAGGGTCGAGTGCTCATTCAGCGTCGCAAAGACCTGCGAGCCGACCTCACTCCTGCGGCCCCAGTAGAGAATCTTACCGGTGGGTAACAGGTGCGCGTGGATGGCGACGTTCTTGAGATTGAACGGGGCCGCCCATTGTCCAACAGCGCTCGAATCTGCCGCTGCACGCAGCGCGGGTTGTGCCGCAACCAGGGTTTGTGTCGCCGAGTAAGTGACAGATAGCTTGTAAGCGGGATTCGGGTTGGCGGCGGGCATGCCAGTCGCAGCGAGTTGCAGCGCGTAGAACCCCGCTGCTTTGGTGGTGGTTTTCAGCACGGCGTTCGCGGGACTATTCATGGTCACTGTCAGAGTGGAGTTTGTCTGGTCAGGAAACAGAAGCGAAACGTCGATTTTCGAAGCAGCACTCCAGCCTGTGCGGTCAAGAGTCAGGACCGCACTGACTGCTGAATTGGCGGCGCACCATATTTGGCCCGCAGTGACTGTCTTTCCGTTCAAAGCGGGAAGAATGTCGAGATCGGAGGCACCCTCGAAGTCCTGCGTCACGGCATGGGAGGTTGTCGTAAGTGCCCTGCCCTGACCCGCCCGGCTGTAGCAGACGTATCCGAGTCCATTGATATTTTGCGGGACCGTAATCGTGACCGAGCCATCTCCGCCCGTAACGGCATCCGGGCCATGTCCCGTGTAGTCGTGCAGTGGAACGTTAGAACCGAATCCAGTGTCGACATGGATGGTTCGCCCACCTCCCGGATCATTGTTCAAGCCCACCAGCAGGTGTGCACCGCCCATCCTTTCGTAGGCGAAGACATCGAAATCTTTCCATCGTTGCTGGGTAGGGCCCGCTGCCAGCATCTCGTGAATCCAGATGAGATTATCGATCTGCGGCTTGAGTCCAAAACAATCCTTGTCTGTGCTGTAGTCGCGGTAATAGACACAGGGATAGCCCTCGGCCGTTAAGATGTACGCGTATCCGAGCAGCTTGTTGGTGACGATCTTCTCGCCGGAGTTCAGATCGGTATCATGGTTTTCAACGAATGTGACGGCATTCTGCGGTGAGATCCCAACCAGGCCCGCATGGTCCAGATCGGCCATGTTAGCCCGCCCTGGGTTGTTGCACACGTTGTTGAGAAGAAACTTCAGCGGGAAGTCAAAAGCGTTCGGTCGTCCCCGCATTCCCTTCGGATTGAAGATCCAACCATTAACCAGCAAGCGATTACCGTCGAAGAACTCCCCCACGGCAAACTTTCCGTTCATCGACTTGCTATTCAGAAAGGGCAGCAAAAAATCAGTGGAAATCCCCTTGACGTCATCGACGCGGTACCCCTGAGCGTCTAGCGCCCGGGTTAACCAGTCCGACGCCGCTATCAAGTTATCGAACACGTAGTGGAAAGGTTTGGCGTTGATGGGCGCCAATTCCCGGCCGAAAGCTATATCATCTGCGACCGGTCCTCCCAAATCGGGATCGCGCGGAACCTGGGGGACGAAGTTATCCGGGTTCTTGGGAAAGCGACCGGTTCCCGGTGTTGCATTAGCCCCTGGATACCGGAACACGAACGGAGTGGTGTCACCAATACGCTGGTGCTCCACCATGTCCAGATAAATGTCGAGACCATTGGCCCGCAAGATAGCAGCGCAGCGCTGCAACTGCTCGCGCGAGCCGAAGCGGGTTGGGAGGGAGCCTTTTTGCTGCCTTGATCCGATGTCGTAGTCATCGAACGGTCCATATCCATCCGCCCCAGGCGTCGCGCCTGAGGCGGTTTTGAGAACCGGAGGCAACCAAATAGCAGTGAATCCCGCCTGGCTAAAGGCGTTTGCCTGGGCTGCCAGATGATCCCACCACCAGGGAACGGTGGTGTTGCCGTCAGCCGGAGAGGGCAACGCATTGTCCGGGGGCAGCTTGAAAAATCCCTGAAGTAGAACACCCATAACTCACCTCCGGAACTATTAGCAGCAGTTGTAACTATCTCCTACTCTCAAGTCAGGAGAGGATATTGTCCGCACTGACGGCAGATAACATTACAATCAAGACGCCAGGAAATGTTCGCCACGTCAACCCTCTATTGTGCTAGCTGGTAAACATCGACACCACCGTTGTAGTTGGGCACATAGACTTGACCACCATCAATCACCGGAGGGTCAAATTTGTTGAACAGATATTGGATGGCAAAGGATTGAGAATCCCACAGAACCTTCAATGATCCGTCCGCAGCCATGTGTACGGGGTCATAGATGAGCAAGCGGCCGTTCACTACGTTAGCGTTCGCATTCCCGTAAGGGATGCTGCAGATGAGGAGCGCTGAGTTGGGGTCTGCCCCATTGCTGGATCCAGAACAGAATCCACCTGGCATTCCCCCCGGCGGGTTCGCCCGCACGTTATCGCTTGCGAATTCGTGGCTTTGGGCGACAAAGGTGAGCGCTCCGGTCGAACTAACGGCCCATTTATGCAGTTGAGAATTCTCCCCCCAAACGAAGATCGTCCACGTCTTCAGCACTGGGTCAAGGAACTGCACGGGCGTCATATGGAGATGTGCCGTATCGCCTTCCGGAAAGAAGTCCAATGTAGTGGGATTGGCCGGGCATGGATCGACCGGTCCTGGACTCATGGTCAGCCAGACCGGAGCCGCCGAAAGCTTTCCGCAATTCGTCTTCGCGGAGGCCAGATCTTTGAGAGTGGTCCCGCCGAGGTTAGCCGTCTTGATTGGATAGGCGATTCCGTCCTTTCCGGTCGCAATGCAAACGCCGATCGAGAAAATGCACGCCGGACCGGCCGATCCCCAATCCTCATCTGACCAATTGCCGGAGGCCATCTTGGGGAAGACGAGTACAACCGGCTTGCCTCGATCATTGATTTTTGCCTCTAGTCTTGCGTCCTTCAGCGAAATGTTCATTCCGCCGCCAACCGGCATAATCGCTTCGGAGGGAGCGCTCACGCCGGCCAACTTTGCGGCCGGAGCCGGCGCCTGCCTGGCTCTGACGAGGTCCATCCACGGTGTCCAGTGATCGACCACCCGCAGGCTGGCCGGAGTTGCTCCCAAAGAAGGTGTGTATTTCAGTTTGAGGAACGACTCGCCCCACTGACTTACACCATCAAAATCTCCGTTGCCCGTAAGGACATACAGTTGGCCCAGCGGATCGGCCGCCGCCCCTTGCCCCGCCATCCAGACGCCCGCACCCTCGCCCCCGGTCAGCGCCAACATCGGGCCCATCGTGTTCGTCGCTCCATCGAAGGCGAAGCAGTAACCGGAAGCACCCGCACCGGTCTCCTGGATGGTCCCCGAACAACCGAAGATCGTTTTCACCCCGCTGACGTTCGTTTCCACCAGAGACGATCGCTGCTTACGCATGGCCGCGTTGTAATCCTGTGTGCCGCTCTTGCCCTGAATCAGCACCGGCGGAACTACCTGACTTCCATCTGCGACGTTCAGCACGAACATGAAGTAACGAGCCGTTTGTGGGCTTCCTGAGCTGTCCGGCGAAACCCAGCAGACCTGGTAGAGCCGCTGGGTATCCGGGTCGATCACTCCGGTGGAAAGACAGCCCCAATGATCATTGATGGTGTGCATGTCTATACTTTTAGATCCATTGATAGGCATGCCCAGAGTTACCTGCCAGATGGCCGAGCCGTCATGCGCGTCCACTCCACGCACTACGTCCGCCATCGACGGGAGCACCATCACATCGCGAGTTCCGCGCGCAGTCTTGACCGCCGGCAGGATGAGCGGCTGCGCTTCCATGCCCCGCGCATCGCCGATGACGGGGATGATGGTGGTTCGGCTCATCCCCTTTGACGCTACCGATGCTTGGGTCAGCACCGTCTCCTGCGAATTCCAACCGCTTCTGGAGTTATCCGCAGACCGGGTGAGCCACGGCACCATCGTCTGAGCCGCGAGATTGAGGGACATTGCGCAAATAGCTATTCCGATTGCTACTTGAAGTATCCTGGAACGCAATGAAGTGTTCATTTTGCTTTCTCCTCAGCACTTGTTTCAACAGACGCCCAGAAAATACTGCTTGATCAACTTAGCTACGGAGATGTGCGACGATTTGGCGCCGCTAAAGTCTAGTGATTCGACAGCACACTTCGTTTCATTTGCTGCTGCGTCAAATGCCTATCGAAACCCACCACGGCGGCCTTAGTATCGCCATCCGGTCTACAAATTTCGAAGTACGCACGATTTCTTGTGCAGCAAATGAAACGAATTCTGCTGCCAAATCACCAGCTAACGTACGCTCTGCTACGCGCTTTGCATGCTCCACACTCTCGGGTTACAGGACCGGCCGTTGCGAGGGGAATCTAGAGTTATGACTGAGATTCGAAACGTAGAGAAGCTGGGCCATCCACACGGTAGCAGACGCGGCTGGTTAAATATTGTGCACTTTGTCAAGGTTGTAGTAAAGTTGAGCGCGTCGCGAGGAAAGCTTTTTCATTGCGCCTCTGCTTCCTCTGCAAGACACGTCGTTCGGCCAGAAATGCCGGGTTCATCTCGCTCGCTTGAGCCGGTATCCGTTCTAAGCCCCGTCTCGGGAGCGGCCCACACAACTATTCCTGACCAAGGAGTTCCTCATGAGCGCACCTCCAGCTACACATCCCCACGGAGTGGTACGCGGCGCCAACCTGTCTCGCGGTTCGTTGCTCTTCGATGGACCCTTCGGCCGCATCTTTCGTGCGTTGCCGC
Source organism: Acidobacteriaceae bacterium (assembly GCA_003152195.1). Classification (GTDB taxonomy): domain Bacteria; phylum Acidobacteriota; class Terriglobia; order Terriglobales; family Acidobacteriaceae; genus PALSA-350. The sequence continues at coordinate 1,618 of PLZN01000164.1, read as the reverse complement.
CAGCTGACTTCGGCAATAACGACGCGGAATCTTTGGCTGCCCTGAAGGAGCTCGCAAAGGCAATGATCTCGGTGGCTGATCCCGCGGATCCCAAAGACGGACCCGACAGCGAAGAAGGTGGCATCCCGGCCGCCTTCACCTACTTCGGTCAGTTCATCGACCACGATCTTACCTTTGATCCGGCGAGCAGCCTGCAAAAGCAGAACGATCCGGACGCGTTGGTGGACTTCCGGACACCACAGTTCGATCTCGACAACCTTTACGGACGAGGGCCGGACGACCAGCCCTACATGTATGAGAACGATGGAAAGAACTTCGTCCTCGGCAAACCGCTCACCGGTGCGCCGCAGGTCAACAGCGGAGCACGCGGGCTGCAGCGGAACGCGCAAACTCCCGCAAGAGCGCTGATTGGTGATCCGCGCAATGACGAGAATGTCATTGTTTCCCAATTTCAAGGGCTCATGCAGCGATTCCATAACCGCGTGATAGCCGATAACCCGAAGTGGAGCTTCCAGCAGGTGCAGCAGACTGTGCGGTTCCATTATCAATGGGTGCTGCTGCACGACTTCCTCCCAAGGATCATCTCCGCCGCCGTGCTGAGCCAGGTGCTGCCTACCGCGAAGGACGGCACCTTGGTCATCGAAGCGAAGAACCTTCATTTCTTCCACTACCGGGATGCGGCGTTCATGCCCCTGGAATTCTCTGTCGCCGCCTATCGCTTCGGCCATTCGCTGGTCCGGCCTGGATATCGCCTGAACGATGGTAGCGCGGATAAGGCAAAAGACACCCTGCTACCCATCTTCAAAGCGGGTCTCAATGCCAAAGATCTGCGCGGCTTCAAAGCGCCTCCTGACGATTGGGCCATCGACTGGCGGCGCTATATCGACTTGGAGCCGATGGCCTACGGTGGACCGATCGACAATCCGGACCCCAAGATTGCGGGCAATCGAAATCGTCTGCAACTGGCGTACAAGATGGACACGTCTCTCGTGAACCCGCTCGGACATCTGCCCGCTTCCGTAGCGATCGATCCCAGCGTGCTGGCGGCTCGTAACTTGGAACGTGGCTGGCGCTTGCGCCTGCCAAACGGGCAGGATGTCGCCCGGGCCATGGGAATCGTGCCCCTGACCGACAACCAGATCGTCATCGGTAAATTCATCGGCACTGCCGCCGGTCCGGGCGATATTGTCGTGCCGGCCGGATCCTTCGGCAAATTCGCGGGCGGCGCCTTTGCGGGGAATTGCCCCCTCTGGACCTACTGCCTGGCGGAGACAGTGGAGACGAAAGTCACGCTAAAGACACTGGACGGAAACAAGGTAATTCCCACCCTTCAGCTTGGGCCCGTGGGCGGCCGCATCGTCGCCGAGACGTTCGTCGGTTTACTGCTGGCGGACTCCAGCTCTTATGTCAGCCTGAACCCGCTCTGGACACCAACGACCTACATGCAAAACGGCATTTTTGGTTTGCGTGAGCTGATCGCGGCAGCGCTGAACTTTAAGATAAAACCCTAGTCTCCTGAGTCATCGATTTCTTGCAAAAAAGGTTGTCATCCCGACCGGAGCGTACCCGGATTTCCAACTACGCGGCACCGCGCATGGCCGCGTGTGCGGCTTTCCTT
>PLZN01000136.1:2448-21169 GCA_003152195.1 Acidobacteriaceae bacterium | reverse complement strand
GCGCAGTGGAGGGATCTGCGGTTCTGCCCCAATTTCCCAGAGCATTTGTCAGAACGAGCAGCAAGCGGGTGGATAAGCGCCTTGCGGTCAGCTGAATAAATCCTTCATCTTGCCCAGCAGGTTGCGCGAGGTGGGAGTGTTCTCAATGTGCATGGTTTCGCCGAGCTGGCGAATCAGCTCGCGCTGCGCTTTAGAGAACTTCTTCGGCGTCTGCACGACAATCTGCACCACCAGGTCTCCGCGGCCATGGTTGTTCAGATGCGGCACACCTTTGCCGCGTAGCCGGTACTCCTTGCCGGTCTGCGTGCCTTCGTGGATCCTGAGCACGGTATTTCCTTCAAGTGTCGGCACATGAATCTCAGCGCCCAACGCGACCTGTGGAAAGGAAACGAAGACGACGCAATGAAGGTCATTGCCATCGCGTTCGAAGAACGCGTGCGGCCTTACCGCCAGCACGATATAGAGGTCGCCCTTAGGCCCACCGGCGCGCCCCGCGTCGCCTTCACCCTGGTAACGAATGCGGGTTCCATCCTCCACTCCAGCGGGTACGCTGACGCTGATGGTGTGTCGGCGCTCGGTCAGTCCTGCGCCGTTACAGGTTTGGCAGGGATCGGTGATCACTTGGCCAGAGCCATTACATATCGGGCAAGTGCGGGCGATCGAGAAAAAGCCCTGCTGGTAACGCACTTGTCCACGGCCGGCGCATTGTTTGCAGGTTTCAGGGCCGCGGCCGGCCGGCGCCCCGGTACCGCGGCAATCGGAGCAGACCTCGGCGCGGCGGACCTGGATTTCTGTTTGCTTGCCGAAGACGGCCTCTTCGAACTCGAGCGAGAGATCGTAGCGGATGTCGCGGCCGCGCTGTGCACGCCCATTGCGACGGCCTCCACCCATATTGAACATTTCCCCGAAAAAGTCTCCGAAGATATCTCCGACGTCGGCACCGGCAACCCCCTCGAAGCCAGATCCGCCCGCGCCCGCGTGCCCATAGCGGTCGTAGGCGGCGCGCTTTTGCGGGTCGGAGAGTACCTGATACGCTTCGCTGGCCTGCTTGAACTTCTCTTCCGCTTCCGGATTGGATGGGTTGCGATCGGGATGATACTGCATGGCCAAGCGGCGATAAGCGGTCTTGAGCTCCTGATCGCTGCAGTCGCGGGAGACGCCGAGAAATTCGTAGTATTCGATTTTGGTCACGTTAGAGCGTCTATCGGTCACGGTAGAGCATATCTCCTGTAGGTATATACCGGAGAGAGCATGCTACGCATAGCCCTTCGGTTACGAAAAGCGGCAACATAGTCTCTCTTGTAAACGAATTAGCAACGGAAGAAAATCCACTGGACGTGGTACTCATGCTTCTTTCTGCTGCGGATTGTTTACGATCCGGACCAAAGCGGGACGGAGCAGCCGCTCACGAATGCGGTACCCCCGGCGAACCTCTTCCAGGACCTGGTGATCGGGAAGGTCAGTGCGATCGACACTCTCGAGCGCCTCATGAACGCGGGGATCGAATCGCGCCCCAACGGATTCCACGGGCTGCACGTTGAGCGTGCGCAAAACATCTTCCATCTGTTTCACGATGAGTTCGATCCCGGTGCGCAACTGTTCCACTGATCCTGCAGATCCCAGCGCAAGGTGAAAATTATCGAGGACGGGAAGAAATTGCTCGATCGCGCCGGAGACCGCGAAGTCGCGGAAGTCCGCCCGTTCGCGCGCTTCCCGCTTCCGGGCATTCTCAAATTCTGCCTGCAAACGCGCCAGCCGGTCCAGCAGTTGGTCGCGTTCACCCTTGACACGATCGAACTCGCTCTGCAGCTGCGCGGCAGCGGCTTCTCCGGCAGGAGCCTGCGTTGCGTCCCTTCCTTCGACGCTGGTGGTGGCCGGATCCATGGGGTCCGAAACGGAATCGGTATCTTGTTGCGCTTCGATGGGGTCGGTAACTTTGCGTGACGTTGCCATAGTGAATTGATAAAACCTTTCGAAGAACTCGATGCAGGATCGCCATTAACGATGCAGGACGCAGTGTACTCGGGGTGCCATCGCGGAGCACCTATACGAGAATGCTCTATTCCGTCTGTAAAATGCGGTCCGAGAGCTGCGCTATGAAGGAGACTGCGTTGATCGTCTCCTGATAAGGGATGCGGGTGGACCCGATTACCGCGACCGTGCCCAGACTCTGCGTGCCCAGCCGCGCCGGCGCGCCGATGAGAACCAGATTCCGCATCTCGGGGATTGTCTCCTCCAAACCAACCACAACGCGCACGGATTGCTGGCGCGCATCCACATAGGCATCGAGCAACTCGATCAGCCGCTGCTTGGTTTCAAGCGCGCTAAGCAGTTGGCGCAGCCGCGCTCCGTTGACCTCGCCGGCAACCAGGTTGGCGACTCCTACGATGAAGACGGATTGCGCCGCACTTTCCTGTTCCAGCGCGCCTTTCCGGCAAAGCTCGTCGATCGAACGCATGAGCTGGTCATATTCGCTGCGTTCTTGCTCCAGGCGGCGAGCAAGCTCGGTGCGGATGCGCTCGATCGACCAGCTGCGGAAGTTCTGGTTCAGAAAGGCCGCGGCACTCTCCAGTTCAGCGAGTGACAGGTCATGGTCCAGCGTTAGCACCCGATCGAGAACCACTCCGGACTTGGTCACGACCACGGCGAGCACACGCCCGGTCGAGACCCTGGCAAAGTGGATATGGTCCAGGCAGTGCTTCTCCGCCTGCGAGGCCACGGCCACGCCGACGCTGCTGGAAATCAGTGCCAGCACGTGCGATGTCCTTTCCAAAAACTGCTGGCGGCTGCTAACCCCCATAAAGCTATCTTCGATCTGATCCCTGCGCTCCTGCGAAAGCGTAGTCAGCGCGACCTTGGTGCCCCCGTGAAGCTGCTCGACATATAAGCGAAAGGCGCGGGCCGTCGGGCTGCGGCCGGCCGAGGTATGCGGCTGTTCCAGCAACCCTGCTTCGCCCAGCGCCGCCATCACGTTGCGAATCGTCGCCGCGCTCATACCATCCTTATTGTCTAATTGGCGAGCCACGGTTTGGGAGGCGACAGGCTCCCCTGTCGCAATGTAGATTTCGATGATCGCGTTCAGGACCAGCCGGTCTCGCGGGCTGATCCGAAGGTCGGAAGACATTGTCCACCTGCCCTAAGGCGCTCATTCCACACTGGCTTAACGCACAAAACAGCGCGGACTTGCCATCATNNAGATGGCTGTCAGCTGCGGGCGCACCGCCTATCAATGCCGGCGCATAGGGATGGTTGTGAAACCGCAGATCCCTCCACTAGGCTGCGGTTGGGATGACGATTCTTTTGCAAAAAGACGCTTTCGTGGTTTCTTCCAAAGAAAACCACAGCTCGCGGTTTCCACAAGAATTGTCATCCCGACCGGAGCGTACCCGGATTTCCTGCTGCGCGGCACCATCGATGGCCGCGTGTGCGGCTTTCTCTGAGGAAAGCCGCATGAAGTTCGCCAACGCCACCNNCCAAGCCCGACAGGAAATCCGGGGTAGCGTAGTGGAGGGACCTGCGGTTCAACCTTTCGTTGCATCAGAAACTAACTTATCTCGAAGATATTCTCGTCCTTCGCCGACTGCGCAACTGCGCGTTCGGCAACCTTGCGCGCGATCTCGAAGAATTGCCGGGCGTGGTGGTTCCCTTCTCCGGCGAGAACGATGGGCAATCCGCGGTCGCCGCCGTGGCGGATTTCGGAGTCCAGTTCAATCGAGCCCAGGAAGGCCAGATTGCTTTGCTTTGCCAAGCGCTCCGCACCGCCGCGGGAAAAGATGTCGATCACCTGATTACAGTGGGGGCAGGTGAACTGACTCATGTTTTCCACCAGGCCCAGTACTTCGACATTGACCTGATGAAACATCTCGAGAGCCTTGCGCGCGTCCTGGAGTGAAACATCCGACGGCGTGGAAATGACGACCGCTCCGGTAAGCGGAACCGTCTGCACCAGCGAGATCACGACATCCCCGGTGCCCGGCGGAAGATCCACCAGCAGAAAATCGAGTTCTCCCCACTCCACCTGTTGCAGAAACTGACGAATGATCTGGTGCAGCATCGGGCCACGCATGACCAAAGGCTTATCGCCAGGCGAGATAAAGCCGACCGAGATGAGTTTGACGCCGTGGGCCACTAACGGTTCGATCTGGTTGTTCGCCAGCACGCGCGGCTGCTGGCCAATGCCCATCATCAGGGGAACATTGGGCCCATAGATGTCAGCGTCAATGAGACCGACGCGAAAGCCCATCTTGGCAAGTGCAGTGGACAGATTGACGGCGAGAGTGGTTTTGCCAACTCCGCCCTTGCCGGAACCGATGGCGATGATATTTGATACACCGGGTAGAGCTTGCGGACCTGGCGGCGTTTGTGCGTGTGCCATATATGAACTTCCTCTGCCTCCTTAAAAGAAGGCTAAACAATTTGTTGCTTAACAAAGGTACTTCAATTACATCTCCGCTGAGGCTTCTCTATACACTGGTTGCGCTCTCCCGGCCAGCGGCAGCTCCTGATCGCGCGCTCCTCTTGCGCTCACGCTCCAGTTGGCCTTGTTCACGGCGACGCCCGGCGTCATGGTAGCGACGCTTGTCGTCTTCCGTCACCGGCTCCAATGGCGGCACCGGCACGCGGTGTCCCTGCGAGTCGATCGCGACAAAGGTAAGATAGGCGGACGCGACATGACGCAAAGTACCGCTCACGGTATGTTCTACCCACACCTTAACCCCTACTTCCATTGAAGTCCGGAAAGCGCGATTGAGCGTGGATTTCAGGATCAGCAGATCCCCGACATGAACAGGCGCGATAAAGTCGATGTGGTCCATCGAAGCGGTGACCACATACGCGCGGGCGTGGCGATAGGCGGCCATCGCGGCTACAAGATCAATATAGTGCATGAGCCGGCCGCCCAGCAGGTTGCCCAATGTATTGGTGTCGTTGGGCAAAATCAGTTCGGTCATTTCAGACCGTGAGTCCGCAACCGTACGAGGCGGAAGCAGGGGATCGCTGGATTCCATGTTTGTTGCGCCTCATTCCTTGGCGTGCGGCAACCCATTCCGCCCGGGGCGTAAAATCGGGTCTGCCCGTGTGTGGCTGGGTACGATGGCCTGGCTCAAGTTTGGACAATTGCGCCGATGAATGCAAATCCCGTGCGCCCCGCCGGCGCGTTTCATTTGACGAAGGCTTGTAAACTAGAAAGATAACCATGGACAAAATCGCGATGCTCACAGAGATCCTCACGCATAACCCGGGTGATGCCTTTGCTCGTTACGGGTTGGCGATGGAGCATGCCAATCAAGGCCAGACGGATGCATCCCTGGTTGAATTCGACCGGCTGCTCTCGACCCATCCCGATTACACCGCCGGATACTTTATGGCGGCACAGACGTTGGTGAAAGCGGGGCGCAGTGATGAGGCCAAGGCGCGGCTCGAACAAGGCGTTGCCAGTGCGCAGCGGACTGGCAATCAGCATGCACTCAGTGAAATGCAGGAATTGCTGCTAGACCTGGAGTGAAGGACCTGGAGTGNNAAGGACCTGGAGTGAAGGACCTGGAATGACCCATCGGGCTACATCGCCGCCGCATGATGCGGCCATAAGATTGCCCACCGGATGTTCACCGCCCGAACGATGATTCCGGGCGGAAGAAGCAGAAGTAGCGAAACCGCTGAAACTTGAGCGAAATACGGGGATCGCAGGGGATCAAAACCAGAGGCTTGACACGGGGCCGTAGAGCACGAAAGACGAGCATAATAGCAGCAGAATGAAGATACCCTTGTTTCCGCTGGAGGTAGTGCTGTTTCCCGAAGCAGCGCTGCCGCTTCACATTTTCGAAGACCGGTATAAGGAGATGATCGGCGAGTGCATCGCCGGGAAGATTGCCTTCGGAGTCGTCTGTGCCCAGCGCGAAGGCTTGGCCGTGGTCGGCTGCACCGCCGAGATCGTTCGCGTTCTGCAGAACTATCCCGACGGAAGGCTGGACATTTTGTGCGAGGGAGCGCAGCGCTTTGAGATTGAAAATCTGGATAACTCGCGCAGCTTTCTGCAAGCGGAAGTCGATTTCTTCCAGGACGAGGGCCTGCCCGCTTCCCGCGCGTTGCGCGAAGAGTGCACGGCCCTGCATTTTGAGGTACTGGAGTTGACAGGCGGTGAAAGGGCCAACCGGGCTTTCGATCTGGATCAACCGGTCGCCTTTCGGCTGGCGTGGGCGTCGCCCGCCGATCTTGGCTTCCGGCTTGAATTGCTGGCGTTGCGATCCGATGCCGAGCGTACGGAACGGCTGATCGCCTTCTACTCAGCAATACTGCCAAAATTGCGGCGGGGTGCGCAGGCAAGCACCACCGCCGGCCGCAACGGGCATGTGATGTAACAAGGGTAGTTCTTCACATTTCCACCCGGATGGCGGGCGCGGAACCCCGGAAACGCAGCCGCTCTGAGATACTCGTTAGTACATAGCAATAGAAAATCTGCTCTAAGGAGCGAACCGATGCCTTCGTCGAACCGTCTTCCCCAAACTCTGGGCGAGCTGCAAACCAGCAAGGAATTCCACGAAGCGCGCATGAAGAAGCGCAGCGTCAAAGACGAGTTGCGCGAAAACCTGATCGCAAGGCTCAAGACCAAGCAGCAGATCTTCCCCGGCATCGTCGGCTTTGAGGATACGGTCGTTCCGCAGATTGTGAACGCTGTATTGTCCAAGCAGAACTTCATCCTGCTCGGCCTTCGCGGGCAAGCCAAGAGCCGCATTCTGCGCGGGCTGACCGAGTTACTCGACGAGCAGTTGCCGTATATCGCTGGCTGCGAGATCCGTGACAACCCCTACCACCCGCTGTGCCGGCGCTGCCGCGATCTGATCGCGGCCGAGGGCGCGGCAACGCAGATCGCCTTCCTGCGGCGGAAGGACCGCTACGTCGAGAAGCTGGCGACGCCCGATGTAACGGTGGCCGACCTGGTGGGCGATCTTGATCCCATCAAAGCCGCTCGCTCGGGCCAAGACTTGTCCAATGAGCTGACCATACACTACGGTCTGCTGCCCCGGGCCAACCGGGGCATCTTTGCCATCAATGAGCTTCCTGATCTTGCCGGGAAGATTCAGGTGGCACTCTTCAACATCATGCAGGAAGGCGATGTGCAGATTAAGGGATATCCGGTCCGCCTGGAACTGGACATCGTGCTTGCCTTCAGCGCCAACCCTGAGGATTACACGGCACGGGGCAAGATCGTCACTCCGCTCAAGGACCGGATCGGATCGGAGATCCGCACCCACTACCCGGAGACGCTCGAAGAAGGCATGGCCATCACCGCTCAGGAAGCCTGGAACGACCGCGGCGCGACGAAGATCGCCGTTCCGCAATACTTGCGTGAGGTAATCGAACAAGTAGCTTTCTCCGCCCGCGAAGACAAGAAAGTGGACAAGCGTAGCGGCGTCAGCCAGCGTCTGCCTATCTCGACCATGGAGTTGGTTGTTTCCAATGCCGAGCGGCGCTCGCTCCTTCACAGTGAAAAGCTGGTCGTGCCGCGGGTGAGCGATATCTATGCCGCTATGCCGGGCATCACCGGAAAGCTCGAACTGGAGTATGAGGGCGAAATGCGCGGCGCCGATGTGGTGGTGCGGGATTTGATTCGCACCGCGATCGGCAAGATCTTCGACAAGTATTTCTCCGGCACAAACACGCAGCAGATCGAGCAATGGTTCAACTTGGGGGGCACGGTACGCATCGACGACGATCAGCCGTCGCAGGCGATACTCGAGGAGCTGAAGCAAATTCAGGGCCTGTTTGCGCAACTGTCGCCAGTGTCCGTGAAGGTCTCCGACGCGCCGGAGAGCGCTGTGGCCGCGGCGGAATTCCTACTCGAAGGCATGTACGCCCACAAACGCCTGAGCCGCAGTGAAGAGCGCGGATTCACCGCGCAGGAGAAGACCTCGCGCAAGCAGGAGCGCCCGGATCAGGAACGCGAGTACGATGAGTTTCAGGAGCAGCGGCGAACCCGGCGCGGCTTCAACTAAACCCCGCGGTCAGCGCCTGCATTCGAGTCTCCGAGGATCTGTCTATGAAACGCATCCGCTACACGAAATACACCGGCGACCCGGCCTCGGAGATGAGCATGGAGGACATGCTCAAGGCGCTGTCGGAATATCTGCTTGATTCCGGCTTTCAAGACCCGTGGTCGCGCTTCGCTGAACTGGATGGCGAGCACACCATGGACAACCTGCGCGAAGCGTTGCGTCAGGCCCTGGAAGCAGGCGATTTTTTCGACAACAAGATGCAACAGCGCATCGACGAGATGGCCGAGAACGGCGAGCTGGACCAGTTGATCGAAAAGCTCATCGAGCGCATGGAGCAGGAGAATTACATCTCCATCCAGGGCCGGCAAGACCCCTCGCAGCAATCGGCGGCAGGTGGCCAGACCGGCATGCCCGAGGGGCGGGTGCGCTTCGAAGTCACGGACAAGAGTTTGGACTTTCTGGGCTTCAAGACCTTGCGCGATCTGCTTGGTTCGCTGGGCAAATCAAGCTTTGGGCGCCACGATACCAGGCATTTTGCCACCGGCATTGAAGCCAGCGGCGCCTCCAAGCCATACGAGTTCGGCGACACGCTGAACCTGGATACTACGGCTACGCTGAGCGCGGCCATTGCCCGCGAAGGCATTGCCATGCCTCTCAACCTCGAGTATTCCGATCTGCAAGTGCATCAGTGCGAGTACCAGAGCTCCTGTGCCACGGTGGTGATGCTGGATTGTTCGCACTCCATGATTCTGTATGGCGAGGACCGCTTCACCCCGGCCAAGAAGGTGGCGATGGCGCTCTCCCATTTGATTCGCACGCAGTATCCCGGCGACTCACTCTCGCTGGTGCTGTTTCACGATTCNNGTGAAGGTGGGCCCTTACTACACCAACACCCGCGAGGGACTGCGTCTCGCGCGGCGAATTCTCTCCCGCCAGAAAAAAGATATGAAGCAGATTGTGATGATCACCGATGGCAAGCCCTCCGCGCTCACCCTACCGGATGGGCGCATTTACAAGAACGCATTCGGGCTCGATCCCCTGGTGGTGAGTGAGACGTTGGACGAAGTGGCTCGCTGCAAGCGATCCAACATCATGATCAATACCTTTATGCTGGCCTCCGACCTCGGGCTGGTGCAGTTCGTGCAGAAGATGACCAAGATGTGCCGCGGCAAGGCCTACTTCACCACCCCGGACACCCTGGGCGAGTACTTGTTGATGGATTACATGGCGCGCAAGATGCGGACCATCCACTAGCAGTCTGGTATTGTGTCCTCAACACCCGAAGACACGACAATGAAACGTTCGCGATGCATGTTGATGGCGCTGGCAATGATTTTGTCCGCGCAGGCTGGCCGCCAGGCCGACGCTCAGGTGAACGTCAAGCACCTGCAAACAGAAAAGTCGCCGATCGCCAATGGCGTATGGGCCGGTGACACGCTCTATCTGAGCGGCCAATTGGCCTCTCCGATAACCCCGGCTGATACAGCCAAAGGAACGCCTGCTGTCTATGGCGATACCAAAGCCCAGAGCCTTGGCGCGCTTACTAAGATACAGGCGCTGCTGACCGAACAGGGGCTCACGATGGGCGGCGTGGTAATGATGCACGTGTTCCTCGCCGGAGACCCCGCCAATGGCGGAAAACTGGACTTTGCCGGCATGATGGCTTCCTATAACCAGTTCTTCGGAACCAGCGCTCAGCCCAATAAGCCTGCACGGAGCGCCATGCAGGTGGCGGCGATGGCGGCCCCGTGGGCGCTGGTCGAGATAGAAGTGATTGCAGTGAAAAGCAAGTAGGCCTCAGCGCTCAGTAGCTTTTCGCCATATAAATAAAACGCAGGACGAAGAGTGCCGCCAACACGAAGAGCATCCAATCCTGTCGTGTGGCGCGCCCACGCAACAGGCGCAGCACGGCAAATGACGTGATGCCAAAGGCCAATCCGTTGGCAATGGAAAAGGTCAGCGGAATGGTGATGAGGGTGAGAAATGCGGGCACGGCCACCATCGGGTCAGCCCATTCGATCTCGCTGACGGCGGAGATCATCAATGACCCTACCAGGATCAGCGCCGGCGCGGTCGCCGCTACGGGGATGCTGGCAACCAGCGGCGCCACAAAAAGAGCGATCAAAAACAACAGGCCCGTGACGATGGAGGCGATGCCGGTTCTGCCGCCCACCGCCACTCCGGCCGCGCTCTCGATGTAACTGACCACAGTGGCGGTACCGGCCAGCGAACCAGCTACCGTCGCCGTAGCATCGGCAAAGAGAATACGGTTCAAGCGCGGAATCTCGCCATCCGGCTTCACCAGGCCCGCCTTTTTGGTCACCGCCACCAGGGTGCCGACATTGTCGAAGAGGTCCACGAAGAGAAAGACGAAGACGACTTCCAGCAGCCCCGCGCCGAAGCTTCCCCCCAGGTGCAGCGCCGCCCGGATGTCGAGTTGGAAAGCGGTGGCGGTCAAATCCGAGAGGCGATAGTGGACCGGGGTCCACTTGACGATCCCCAGCGCGAAGCCCGCAATGGTCGTCCCCACAATGCCCAGAAGGATCGCGGTGCGCACCCGCCACGCCTGCAGGACAGCAATGGACAGCAGGCCAAGGATCGCGAGCGCGGTCTGCGGCGCCCGTATATTGCCCATGGCCACAACGGTGGCGGTGCTGGGCACAATGATGCCGGCGTCGCGCAAACCGACGAAGGCAACAAAGAGCCCCACGCCTGCCGCCACAGCGGCAAAAAGTTCCTTGGGAATGGCATTCACGATCAACTGGCGAATACCAGCCGCCGTCAGCAGCAGAAAAGTGCAGCCGGAAAGAAAGACACAGCCCAGCGCGGTCTGCCAGGGCACGCCCATGCCCTTCACCACGGTAAAAGTAAAGTACGCGTTGAGACCCATCCCGGGGGCCAGGGCAATGGGATAGTTTGCCAGCACGCCCATCAGGATGCAGCCGATTGCCGCCGACAGACAGGTCGCCGCGGCAACGGCTGCCACGGGCATTCCAGCCTCGCTGAGGATGGCCGGGTTCACAAATACGATGTACGCCATGGTGAGAAACGTGGTCGCCCCGGCGAGAATCTCGGTGCGCCATGTCGATCCGCGTTCGTATATCTGGAACGTTCGCTGCAGATAACTCAAAGCTCGTGCGCTCTGCCCGGGCATCGTGGTGCTCATGCTTTCTCCTCGCTTGCGACGCGACGCTATCGTTGGAACTCCCGGTGGATCAGGGCCTGCGATCGGGGCTTGTTGGGCCTATTCGGGGATGTGGTCCTGGTAGCGATTCCAATTTGTAACAATCTCGGAGACAACAGCGTTTCCAACGCGGTAAACTGCCTCGAGCGCCGGCAGGTAAGCCGTGTACCGGCGCATCGAATTGGCCCCCAGACTTTCCGCTGCGGTCAACCCAATGGGCGGCCGATCGAAGTTGCTGACGGCCCGTAGCACCATGACCCGGTCGAGATCGGCACGGCCGGCGTGCTTGAGAAAGCTGAGCGATTGCAGAATGCCGGTGTCTTCCATGGCGGAGGTAACAAAATTGCCTTGGGAATTAGTCTGATAGCTCACCCAGCGATTCGCCCATTGGTCCAGCAGTTTGCCATGCCAGAAGGTTGAGGCGGAAAGAGTATCGCCTTTCAGGACGAAGGGCGGCCGATGTGCATTTTTTCCATCGAAGTGCTCGCGATTCGCCGCCAGCTCCGGCGAATCCTCAAGCTTGACAGCTTTCGTTTGCTGGTAGGCCCATTCAACCAGCCTGGGATTGAGGTGAAAGACAACACCGCTTCCCTCCTCTCGCGGTTGCTCGTAGGGCACCGTCTTGCCCATGGGCACATAGCCGGTCGTCCATTGAGGCGGAATCTCCCGGCTGTCGATCTCGTAGGCCAGATCGCCATCCACGACCCATTCTGCCCAGGCGGCAGAGCCCAGCGAAGCATCCTCGGGATCGGCCCCGGCAATGCCGGCGATCAACCAATATGCCTTACTGAGATCGAAGCGGGGATCGAGACCAAGCGCCATGATCGACGCCGCTGCTCTTGCTGTGCCTACCCCGGCCAGCACTCCCAATACACCCTGATTGTTCATGCGCAGGTCGTGGTACCCCTGCGGAAAGGCAAAGACTCGGTCGAGGTGGTCGCGTTCCACCCAATACTGATACTCGCCCGGAGTGTCGCCCTGATCGGCTCCGCTTTCGAAGAGCGCGATGACCACCACCTTAACCGGGACCGGCGCGGCGCCGGCCGCCAGAGCGCAAGGAGCCGTCAGGATGCACAAAAGCAGGGACAGCAGTCGAGTGCTCATACGGGAGCATAGACGGAAGAGGGCGCGCGGACCAACAGAAAAGCGCAGGAAAAAGAACGCTGTCGCGGCAAAGCTGGACGATTGCCCACACTCGCCCCGATCAGTCTCTATCAGAAAGATTCTGAGGGATATGCCTATTCGGCCCCAAGCCTAACTGTAGACCAAGCGAAAAGCGTCATGAGGTTAAGAAGCACAATAATTGGAGCAATTGTGAACAGACTTACCGCCCCGCCGATATAGCCGATATATGCACTTGGGAAGAAATTGGGGTCTGTCAGGTCACTCGTATTGCGGAAGGATGGATATGCGAAATGTCGTCTCTCATACATCTCATCTATGCCAGCGTTGCAACACAAGCCTTCGGGAAAGCGCAACTCACTGAACTGCTGCGACAAGCTCGCGCGACGAATGAGCGTCTGAGCTTGACTGGCATGCTCTTACATTCTGACGGCAGTTTTTTCCAGGTACTGGAAGCCGAACCCGCGGTGGTTGATCAGCTATATCAGAAAATCCGCCTGGATAAGCGCCATGAGCAGTTCACAATGATTATCAAGGAACCAATCGCCAAGCGGTCCTTTGCAAGCTGGAGTATGGGCTTTTCCGATGTCTCGCCTAAAGAACTCGCTACCATTTCTGGGCTGAACGACTTCTTCCATGGCGGATCATGTTTTAACAAGCTCGATGCCGGCCGAGCAAAGAAGCTGCTGGCCGCGTTTGCCGTAGGCCGCTGGCGTGGCAATATCGAAGGGGCAGAGCGGCAGGGAAATATTGCCGGCGCAGAGCGGCGATGAGCTTGGGCATCGGGCAAGCGTGCGCATCCGATCCGAGCTTCACCTTTGCCTTCCAGCCCATCGTCGATACGATTGCGCGCGAGGTCTTCTCCTACGAAGCACTGATCCGCGGTCCGGGCAATGAGCCCGCCTGTCAGGTATTAGGACAGGTACCAGGCGAGAGATTGCTTTTGTTCGACCAGAAGACCCGCGCAGTCGCAATCGGTCTCGCCACGCGCCTGGGAATAAGCTGCCTCCTCAACCTCAATTTTGTGCCGCAGAACCTGCACGCGTCGGCAGCATCAATTCTCACTACCCTGGAGGCCGCAAATCAAACCCATCTTCCCATCGAGCGCCTGGTCCTCGAAGTGACCGAAGGAAGAGTCATCGACGATCAGGCTCAGTTCGCCGAGTTCATCAACGAGTACAGGGGCCTTGGAATGAAGTTCGCCATCGATGATTTTGGCTCCGGATATTCCGGGCTCAACCTGCTCGCCAATTTCCAACCCGACCAGGTCAAACTCGACATGAGCCTCGTGCGCAGCATAGAAAGCCATGGCCCGCGTCAGGCCATCGTCCGTGCGGCCGGCCAGGCTTGCTACGATCTCGGGATCGACGTGATTGCCGAGGGAGTCGAGACCGTGGAGGAGTATAGGTGGCTGGCGGACACAGGTGTACGCCTGTTCCAGGGATATCTGTTCGCAAAGCCCGCTTTCGAGTGCTTTCCACCGGTCCATTACATTGACAGCCGTTGAACCGGAGGTGAACTCGGCTTAACCTCGCCAATCGGCGGGTGGCCCATCCTTCGCGCTCTTTGCGAAGGGTGGGATACCCGGCGGACCAACAGAAAAGCGCAGGAGAGGAAGAAGGAAAACCGCAGGTCCCTCCACTTCGCTTCGCTCCAGTCGGGATGACAAGTTGTAGATTGGTTCCTTACCTTATGGTTCCTCGTGCCGACAGGATGCCGTTTGGCACTCGCTACTAAGATTTGTCATCCCGACCGGAGCGTACCCGGATTTCCTGCTGCGCGGTTCCATCGATGGCCGCGTGTGCGGCTTTCTTTGAGGAAAGCCGCATGAAGTTCGCCAACGCCAACAACCCCGACAGGAAATCCGGGGTAGCGAAGTGGAGGGACCTGCGGTTTCTTTTCCCTGCCCTACGAAATCCCGGGCGTACGGAAGGGATCCTTTGGCAGCAATGGAGCCTTCGGCTTCGGGGGTGGAAATCGTTGAAATTCGCGGGTAAACGGCGTATTCTGTGAGAGCAGACGAATTTGTCCTTTGGCTTCGCCTTAACGCACTGCGGAGAAACACGGAGAAATGAGTGGGCGAAAGCCCACTTTTCTTTTGGTCAGGATGCCGCGATGCCTGCGGCCCGGCCCGTTGGCGAACCACCCTTCTTTTGAAGCGGTTAAGTATGGCATTGAGTCTTGAGCAAATCCGTCGCACGGCGGATCGGGTAGCTGCTTCGCACGGGTTGGATGTGGTGGAGATCGAGTACCTGGGCGGCAGCAAGCAACGAGTTCTGCGAGTCTTTATCGAGCAGAACGCCGCACAGCGTGCCCGGCGGGCCGAAGAGGCCGCTGCGAAGCTGAGAGACGAGGCTGCGGCGGGCGAGGAGCAAAGCCTGCTGCAGCACTTGGCAAGCGAAGGCGTTGCGCTCGATCAGCTGGCTTGGGTAACCCATGAAGATTGCGAAAGGTTTAGCCGGGACTTCGGCACCGTGATCGATGTGGAAGAGTTGGTACCGGGAGCGGAGTACACCCTGGAGGTTTCTTCGCCGGGGTTAGACCGCAAGCTGGCAACCCGGGCGGATTACGAGCGTTTTCAGGCCAGCCCGGTGAAAGTGCGCACCTTTACGCCCGTTGCGGGCAACCGCCATTGGCTGGGGAAGCTCATAGAGGTGAGGCCGGAAGGAATTGTGCTCGACCTGACGGCAAAGAAGCAGAAAGGCAGCAAAAAGGGTCCGGCGTCAGGGCAGACGGTCGAGATTGCGTTTGCCAATATCGAAAAGGCGAATCTGGCCCCTGAGATTTGAATAGGTAAAAGAGAGAAATCATGGCGAGTGTTCTTTATCAGAGTATTGAAGCGTTAAGCCGGGACAAGGGGATTGATCCCCAGATCGTAGTTTCCGCGGTGGAAGACGCCATTGCGCTTGCCACGCGCAAGTACTACAAAACGCAGGAGAATATGCGGGCCGAACTGGACCGGGAATCAGGTGAGATTCGGGCTTACGTCTATAAGACCGTGGTCGAGGCTCCCGAGCAACTGGAAGATCCGGTGAACCAGATCACGCTGGACGATGCGCGAGCGCTGGCGCCGGAAGTGGAGACGGGCGGTGAGATCCGCTACTACAAGCCGACAGACGTGCTGGGACGCATCGCCGCGCAGATGGCCAAACAGGTCATCTTCCAGAAGGTTAGGGAAGCCGAGCGGGACACCATCTACAAGGAGTATGCGCATCGTTTGGGCGAGGTGCTGAACGCCACGGTAAAGCGGATCGAATTGCAGGACGTGATCTTCGATCTGGGGAAGGCCGAGGCCAGGATGCCTAAGCGTGAGCAGTCGCGGCTGGAACAGTTCGCCATCGGGGAGCGCGTGCGCGTGGTGTTGCAGCGCGTGGACCGCGCCGCAAAGGGCCCCCAGGTGATCGTTTCCCGTGCTGTCCCGGAGCTGGTCCAAAGCCTCTTTCAAAGTGAAGTGCCGGAGATCTATGACGGCACTGTGATCATCCGGGCCATTGCCCGCGAAGCCGGTGAGCGTACCAAAATTGCGGTGCTGTCTCGCGACAAGGATGTGGACCCGGTGGGCGCCTGCGTGGGCATGAAGGGAATGCGGGTGCAGTCCATCATTCGCGAACTGCGGGGCGAGAAAATCGACATTATCGAGTTCAGCGAGGAGATCACCACCTTCGCCGAGAAGGCTTTGCAGCCGGCCAAGGTGAGCCGCGTGAGCATCACCGATCTGGGAGAGAAGCAGATTGAAGTGATCGTTGACGACTCCCAGCTTTCGCTAGCCATTGGCAAGAAGGGCCAGAACGTGCGCCTGGCGGCGAAGTTGTTGGGTTGGAAGATCGACATCAAGAGCGAGGAAGAGAAGCGCCAGGAAGTCGAACAGCAGATGCAGGCGATGAGCGGTGGGCCTTCGACTCCGATCGAGCAAGTGACGGAGTTAGGCGAGACGATCATCCAGAAGCTGGTGGTTGCGGGCATCACCACGGTCGAAGCCCTGGCCGACATGACGCCGGAGCAATTGGAAGAGATTCCGGGCATCGGCGAAAAGACGCTGGAGAAGATCAGCCTGGCGGTACGCCACTATTTTGGCGAATATGAACCAGGCGAAGAGCGTCCGGTCCCTGAGGAAGCTAAGTCGGACGAGGAGACGGTGGCCGAGGCTGCGGCGATTGAAGCGGCCCAGACAGACGAGGAGATCGACGCGCTCACCCTGGACATCGAAGGGGAGCGGGAAGTTATCCCCGACAATCGGGATGGATCGGGTCTGATCAGCGACGATCTTGCCCGGCTGCGTATGGAAGAATTAACGGAATCCGGTCCGGACGTAGGCGAGTTCGGCGCGGTCACGGAAACACCCGGGCGGGACGATACCAGCGAGACGCTTGCCAGGCACAGGCCGAACTATGACATAGCCAGGTCGGAGACTGTGGGCGAGGGCAACGTTGAGGAAGCCAGCCAGGAGGCCCGGCAGGAACCGAAGGTAGATGAAGGTGGCGTGTAAATGGGCCTATTGAATAGCGCACATTCCATGTTTCAGAGGATAATAATATGACCTGTCATTCTAATTCTCGTGAGGCTGCGATGAAAGTCTGAGTGACGGCGGGTTTGATGCAAAGGGACGGATGAATAAAGTTCGGATTAATGACTTAGCACGCGAGCTGGAAGTAAAGAGCAGGGCGATCCTTGACGCCTTGACGCATGTCGGTGTGACGGAAAAGAAGACGCACTCGAGCTCGTTGGAAGCGGATGAAGCGGAGCGTGTACGCCAACACTTTCACCGCGGCGGCAAGAACGGCGCCGGGCCGGCGAAAGCAGAGAGCGAGCCCAAGCAGAAGATCGACTGGTCGCGAGTATCGAAACCGGGCGACGTGCTTAAGGCGATTCAGCAGAGAAAAGATGAAGCAGCGGCCGGCGCGCAGCGGCCTGCCATTCCCTCGCCGGCTCAGCCCCAGGCAGCCAAGCCGTCCGCTCCAGCCCATCCCGTAGCGTCAGCCTCCGCGGGGGCCGCCCCCACGCAAGGCGTATCGCCGGCTGCGTCCGCCGCGCCCAGCCAGGCGCCGGTTATGCCGCCTCCGGGCGGTTCCGGGCGCGGGACCTCGAGCGCACCCGGTCAGGCTGCGCCCAGCCAAGGTTCGCCAGGCCAGGCCCGGCCAAATCTGGGTGGGCAAAGTCAGCGCACTTCAAGTCCGCCGCCGCCTGCGCCGCGAAGAATTGTTCCCCTGCCTCGGCAAGAGCCACGGATTGTGGTAGCCCCACCCCCGTCCACGCCGGCAATCGCAGCCAAGCCGCCCGCTGGGCCGGTGGTGGCTAAGCCTCCGGCTCCGGGTATGGAAGCACGCCCGCTGGCAGCAGCGCCAGGGACAGCCAAACCAGTCGTTACCGGAGCGGAAATGCGCCCGCCGGCCGCCCATTCGGGCGTTGTAGCTGCGCCGCCGGTGCAGTCCAAGCTTCAAGTGGTTCCCCCTCCGAGTTCGCCCGAGCTTGCCCCAGCGCCCGGCAGTTCGCTAGGCTCACAGTCCGCGGCTTCGCTTACCGCGGACCCCGTTGGTCAGACGCCGGATATGGCGGCCCAGGCTCCGCCTCCGCCACCGGCAGCACGACGCGTGATCATGCCCCAGACAGGTCCACGCCCCGTGTACCAGGCTCCGCCTCCGCCACCCGTGGTTCAGGCGGCAGCACCGTCTTCCAGCGCCCCGCAGCAGCCAGGTGCCTCGATTCAACGCGGACGGCCCATCTTCGATCGCGGCAGACCCGGCGGTGGCCCGGGAGCCGGTGGCTCAGGATTCGGCCCCCGGCCGCCCCAGGACGGACCCGTGGGTGCGCGCCGGCCCATGCACCCAACGCGGACCCAGCCGGGTGGACCATCCGGGCCCGGTGGACGGCCTGGCTTTGGCGCCGCTCGGCCTGGCTTTGGCGCTCGGCCTGGCTTCGGTGCCGCTCGGCCTGGTGCTGCTGGTGCAGCCGGGCTGATGCCCCCTCCAGGGGAAGCGCCCCGGCCGCAAAGGCCTGCTCCGCAACAACGGCGCGGACGCCAGCAGTATCCGAAGACCAAGGAAGGCCCCATGAAGGGCTTTGCCCCACCGCCTCGTTTCGGCGGTGCTCAGGTTCCTCAGGAGCCGGTGCCCATCACCCGTACCATCACGGTGACAGAAGGCATCAGCGTGAAGGATCTTGCGGAAAAGCTCGGAGTACGCGGCAAGGATCTTATTGCTTCGCTGCTCATGCGGGGCGTTTTTGTCACCGTCAATCAATCGCTTGATGCCGAGCTGGTAAAAGACGTGGCCTCGCAGTTCGGGGCTGACACTCAGGTCATCACCTTTGAAGACGAGATGGCCAATGAAGCGCTGGAAAACCTCATGAGCAATGAGGATGTCAGCGAGATCGAAGTGACCCGGCCACCGGTGGTTACGGTGATGGGCCATGTCGACCACGGCAAGAC
>PLZN01000136.1:0-2388 GCA_003152195.1 Acidobacteriaceae bacterium | reverse complement strand
GATGGCGTGATGCCGCAGACGCTGGAAGCGGTGGACCACGCCAAGGCCGCAAACGTGCCCATCATCGTCGCCGTGAACAAGATCGATAAGCCGGATGCGCAGCCGGATCGCGTGAAGCAACAATTAGGCGATCGCGGGCTGGTTCCGGAAGCGTGGGGAGGTTCTACGGTTTTCGTCGATGTCTCGGCGAAGAAGAAGCAGAATCTCGACTTGCTGCTGGAGATGATCTGCCTGGTCGCGGACCTGGGTAATTTGAAGGCAAGCCCCGATCGGCCCGCGGTAGGCACAGTGATTGAAGCAAAACTTGACCGCGGACGCGGTGCCGTAGCTACGGTGCTGGTGCAAAACGGCACCTTGCGCGCGGGCGACAGCTTCATCATGGGTAATACCTTCGGCAAGGTGCGCGCCATGTTTGACGACCGTGGCCGCCCAACCCAGGAAGCCGTGCCCTCGACGCCGGTTGAGATCCTGGGGTTGGAAGGCATGCCGGATGCAGGCGACACAGTGCTCGTCGTCGCCGACCGCGACAAGGCCAAGGGAATTGCGCAGTATCGCAAAATGAAGGAGCGCGAGTCGCAGTTGGCGAAATCCTCGCGTGTCTCTTTGGAGGGTCTGGCAGAGCAGATCAAGCAGGCTGGCGTCAAGGAACTGCCGCTGATCCTGAAGGGAGACGTAACCGGATCGGTCGAAGTACTGGCCGACTCGCTGCAGAAGATGTCGACCGAAAAGGTCCGCATCAAGGTGCTGCACACCGGCGTGGGCGCAATTACAGAAAGCGATATCCTGCTGGCGTCGGCTTCCAATGCGATTGTGATTGGCTTCAACGTGCGGCCGGAGCGTAAGGCAGCCGATCTGGCGGATCAGGATGGGGTCGAGATCCGGCTGCACTCCATCATTTACGAGCTGCAGGACGAGATCAAGAAGGCCATGCTGGGACTGCTGGAGCCGACGATCAGGGAGAACTACGTGGGCCGTGCCCAGGTACTCAACATCTTCAGGATCCCCAAGGTGGGTACGATTGCCGGTTGCCGCGTGGTCGACGGCGCCATCAAGCGCGATGCGGAAATTCGCCTCATGCGCGATGGAGAACAAGTCTTCAAGGGCAAGCTCTCTTCGTTGAAGCGCTTCAAGGACGACGCGCGAGAAGTGACCAATGGCATGGAATGCGGCATGGGCATCGCCAATTTCAATGACATCCAACTGGGCGATACCATCGAGGCATTTGTGACCGAGCGTGTAGCCGCGGAGTTGACGGCTCAGTAGCTTTACGTCATGAACCTCGAACAGATCCAGGCAGCGCTTCGCGAGCAGCAGTTGGATGGCTGGCTCTTTTACGACCATCATCACCGGGATCCGATTGCCTACCGCATCCTCGGGCTGAGCGAGACGCTGCATGTGTCGCGCCGCTGGTATTACCTCATCCCAGCCGAAGGGGAACCGCGCAAGCTGACCCACCGGGTTGAGCGGGGAAAGCTGGCGTCCCTGCCCGGCAGCGGGCACGTCTATTCCTCGTGGCAGGAGCTGGAAGGCGCCTTGCGCACCATGCTCCAGCCGTACACCAGGCTGGCCATGCAGTACTCGCCGCGCAACGCCATCATGTATGTGTCGCTGGTCGATGCGGGAACCGTAGAGCTGCTGCGGGAACTGGGCAAGACCATTGTCAGCTCCGCTGACCTGGTCAGCCGCTTCGAGGCTGTTCTGACTTCGGAGCAGATTGCCGGCCATTACCAGGCACGGGACCGCATTGACGAGATTCTCTCCGCGGCATGGAAGCATATGGCCGCTCGTCTGCGCCCGCCCGGGCAAACTGCGGTAAAGGCCGGCAGCGGGACTCCGCTCAATGAATACGAAATGATGGTGTGGCTGCAAGAGGCGATGCGGCGTGCAGGGATAGCCCAGGGTTACGGGCCGAATGTCTCCGTGAATGCCAACAGCTCCGACTCGCATTACGAGCCCACCCCTTCGCTGGCCAGGCAGATCACCGAGGGCGATTTCGTGCTCATCGATATCTGGGGGCGCATGGACCGCCCCGAGACTTGCTTCTATGACATTACCTGGACCGGGGTGGTAGGGCGCGAGCCGAGCGACCGCGAACGGCAGGTCTTCTCCGTCGTCGCGCAGGCACGGGATGCGGCCATCGTGACCGTGCAGGAGGCGTTCGCTGCTGGCCGGCCGCTGGCGGGATGGCAGGCCGATGATGCGGCTCGCAGCGTGATTCGCGACGCCGGCTTCGGGGAGTACTTCACCCACCGGACGGGGCACAGTATATCCGTGGAGACCCATGGCAATGGAGCGAATCTGGACAACCTCGAAACCCACGATGAGCGCCTGATTCTGCCCTATACCTGCTTCTCGGTAGAACCGGGAATCTACCTGCCGGAATTCGGC
>PLZN01000069.1 GCA_003152195.1 Acidobacteriaceae bacterium | reverse complement strand
CACGTGATCAGCATGCACGAGATATTCAGTTTCCACAAGAAGGGGATCGGGCCCGACGGCAGGGTGGTGGGCGGATTCCGGCCTAGCGGTATCCGGCCCAAGTTCCTCGAGCGCCTCAGCATCGGGGGCATCTTCCTGCCGCCGAGCCTGTTCGAGCAGACCTTGGAAGTGAACTGAAGAGAGAGGAGAGAAGCGTATGTTGCTGCCGTTGGCGTTGGTATTTTTGGGTATCTTCGTGATCGTCGCGCTGCTCCTGATAGCGAGCGGAACCGGCGCCTCTCAGCGAACCAAACAGACCCTGACCCTGCTTGCATCGGCCTTAGCC
The DNA here is from genome assembly GCA_003152195.1 of Acidobacteriaceae bacterium. Classification (GTDB taxonomy): domain Bacteria; phylum Acidobacteriota; class Terriglobia; order Terriglobales; family Acidobacteriaceae; genus PALSA-350. Next base: position 12,540 of record PLZN01000069.1, on the reverse strand, counting down.
GTAGGCAGTCGGGAGTTGGAAGATCAGATGGTCGATATCCGCAAGCATGAATTGCTCAGCGCGATTCCTTGGATCAATCGTTGGCTGCTGAAGATCGAGCTTGCTCCACGCCTGCGCGGTACTCTTTATCAGGCCAACGTAAACTGGACTGCCGGCGGCTTGCTGCTCATGTCCGCGGCCTGCTTTGTCATTCCTTCCTATCTGGTTTACCTGCGAACTGGAGCCTTTTTCTTTGCTCTGGCGATTGGCCTGCTGCTCGGCTTCGTGCCCTTGGTTTACGTGCTCCATAAGCGCCGCCAACGCTTCAATAAGTTCGAAGAGGAGTTGCCCGAGGCGCTCAATTTGATGGTGAGTGCGCTGCGCGCCGGACATAGTCTGGTCGCTGCTCTGGGTCTGGTGGGCAGTGAGTCGCCCGAGCCCATTGGCGGGGAGTTCAAGATCTGCTGCGATGAACAGAACTACGGCCTTGAAATGAGGACGGCCTTGGACAACCTGATCACCCGGGTTCCGCTGCAGGACATGCGAATCGTCACCACAGCGATTCTGATTCAAAAAGAGAGTGGAGGAAATCTTGCCGAGGTGCTCGACAAGGCGGCGTATCTCATCCGGGAAAGATTCCGCCTGAAGCGGCAGGTCCGTATCCATACAGCTCAGGGGCGCCTGACCGGATGGATTCTCTCCTTTCTTCCCATCGTGCTCGGGGTCAGCTTATATCTTGTGAACCCCGACAACATGAGCCTGCTGTGGAAGCGTGAAATTGGCGTCAAGCTTCTCTATACGGCAGCGGGCATGACGATCACAGGCGCGTTGATTATTCGGAAAATCGTCCGCATGGACGTTTGAAGGTGAGCTATGGGATTTGCGGCGTTTACATTTTTTGCTATCTTCCTGTTGATTGCGAGCGGCGGCCTGCTCCTCTTCTATCGGGCGGCCATGCTCCAGCGCATCTCTGCGGTAGTCACGCCCCGAGCCAGGCAAGGAGGGCTCTTCAGCACGCTTCAGACACGTTTCTCCGTGGGCGGCATGGTGCAGCGCTTCGAACGCATCCTGCCCCGCAGCCAGGCGGAGGTCTCCGTGATGCAACAACGCCTGATCCGCGCCGGCTATCGCAACGACTCGGCGGTGAACGTTTTCTATGGCGCCAAGGTGCTGGTTCCCCTCACTCTGGGCACCCTGGTCATGCTTAGCGGTCTCTCCAGTTATAACCCGTTCTTCGTCTATGCCATGGCTCTGGGACTGGGATTTCTGGTTCCGGATTTTTGGCTGGGGAGAAGGATCTCGAAGCGGCAGGCGCGTATCCGCCTCGGCCTGCCGGATGTGCTTGATCTGCTGGTAATTTGCATGGAGGCAGGCCAGAGCCTGGACCAGGCGACGGCGCGTACCGCCGAAGAATTGAGCCGGGCGCAGCCCGAGATCAGCGATGAATTGGGCATTGTCGTGCTGGAAATGCGCGCCGGGCGCCCCCGCGCCGACGCCTGGAAACACTTTGCGCAACGTACCGCTGTAGAGAGCGTGCGTAATCTGGTCGCTGTGCTGGTTCAATCGGAAAAGTTCGGCACGAGCATCGCCAAGACCCTGCGCGTTCATGCCGACACCTTACGAACGCAGCGTCGTCAAGAAGTGGAGGAACAAGCGGCAAAGACCACCGTCAAGCTGGTATTCCCGCTCGTCTTTTTTATCTTCCCCTCTATCTTTCTGGTGGCTCTCGGGCCTGCCGTCATCACCATTCAGGAATCGTTTAAGACGTATCTCAGTCATTGAGAGAAGGGAGAACGACGTGGACAGTGTAACGATTATCCGGACGGTTGCCGCCGTACTTGTTGTTGTCGTATTGCTGATTCTGATTCAGCGCCGCCGCACGCGAGTTCGCTAGAGCGGTTTCAAGACGAGCCCAGGTGTCTGCCGAAAGGAACAGCTTCCGCGGCTCCGTGGGTCGTCAAGAACCGCAGGGAAACGCCCCCTCCCGGGGAGGGGCACAGAAACTGGAGAAATGCTGTCGAGCATTCTCGAGAAGGGAGGCGCAAGCGGAGTCCGGCACGCTTTCGTTGTATCGGCGGCCCGGAAGTCTGAGACGCAGTCTTGAAGTGGATTTGCTGCAGTGGTTTCCGCGGTGGGATAGAGATAGAGGGTTTTTGAGATAAATCGAGAGTCCGACAAGAACAAAGGGGCTACATGGAAAGACCGACATACTGCGTATACAACATGACGCGCGAATGTTTTCTCAGCTTGGGTGTAGCCCCAGCCGATACCACTTTCGCGCGCCTCAAAGGGTTGATCGGACGGCTCAGATTGAGATCGAACGAGGGTCTCTGGGTTGTGCCTTCGAGCGGCATTCACACCTTCGGGGTGCTCTTCCCGCTCGACCTGATCTACCTCGACGACAACTATCAAGTCATCAAAGTCATCGAGTATTTTCCGACGTTCCGTATCGCTCCCCTGAAGATTCAGGCCGCGAGTGTATTGGAACTGCCCCCGCACACTATCTATTCGTCGCAGACGCAGCCTGGAGACCTGCTCGTGATTTGCCCCGCCGAGGAGATAGAGAGCCGGTTGAGTGCCGCAGTCACCGTGACTTCCGAAGACCAGATGGAGGAGCCGCGCAGCAAGGTCGCAAACGGATGAGATGAGCTATGAAGAACTGGTTCGAGGAACTCATGTTCCAACATCAACGAAGGGCGCCGCGGTACATAGAGCCCCGGCTGGTTGCGTTTTACTGGGATGGCGCCGCTCCAATACCACGCTACATCCGGGACGTGAGTTCCACGGGCTTTTATTTGGTGACCGAGCAACGGTGGTATCCGGGCACTCTGATCACCATGACCTTGCAAAGGACGGAGAAGACCGACAACGGCTCGAAGAGCTCCATCGCGGTGCAGGCGAAAGTGATCCGGCCGGGCGAGGATGGCGTTGCGCTGGCATTCGTATTGCCGCGGGCAAAGGATGCCCGTAGCGTGATAAGCATCATCGCCGACGGGGTGGGGTTGGCGGACAAGAAGACCCTAGAGCTCTTCCTGCGGCCGTTGTGGGTCAACCACCCGATCCGGCCTGGGGGCGGATAACGGAGAGAGGCGACGGAGCAAGCGCCGCACTCACGGGCTGAGGCATTCCACGAGTTGGGGCCGCGCAGCAAGCAGTGCGCCGTCGGCTTAGCCCGGCAAACTCCACTGCGCAGAGGATGAGATTGTGAAGATACTACGTGACGAGAGCGGACAGACGCTGATCTTCGTAGCTCTGAGTCTGACATGCATCCTTGGCTTTGTGGGATTGGCCACTGACGTCGGGACGATGTTCCATGCCAAAAGGAATCTGCAAATTGCAGCCGACGCTGCCGCCATCGCCGGCGCTGCGGAACTTCCCTATGGCACCACAAACATGACCACTGCGGCCCAGGATGCCGCAGGGCAGAACGGCGTCACCAATGGGACCAACGGCGCCGTTGTTACGGTCAACCCCAAACCGACGTCCGGGGTGTATCACGGCCTCACGGGTTATGTAGAAGCGATTGTTTCGCAACCGCAACCGACCTTTTTCATGCAGCTGTTCCAGCGGGCCTCGATGACGGTGGCGGCCAGGGCGGTGGCCACCAACGGCAGCAGTAATGGCTGCGTATATACCTTGGGCACATCGGGAACGGACATCCTGCTGAACGGCAGTGTCAACCTGACGGCGGCATCCTGTTCGATTACCGATAACTCCTCCAACGCCGGCTCAGCCCTGCTCGCCAATGGAACTGTCACTCTGGACGCCCGGGCTATCGGCGTAGTGGGCGGCGTATTGTCAAATGGCAGCAACCACCTCACGCCCACCCCGGTCACGGGAATCGCTCCAGTATCCAACCCGCTGGCCTTTTTGACGCCTCCTGCTAATCCAGGGGGCTGCGTCTCCAAGACCATCCAGAAAAGCGCCACGCTGCCTGCGGGGTGTTACAGCTCGCTTATAATCAACGGAAATCCAACAGTTACACTCAGCTCTGGCGTTTTCTACATGACGGGGTCAATGCTTGTGAATGGGAACCCCACGGTCGATGGAACGAACGTCACCATCTACTTAGCCAACAACGGCGCCTCCTTCACGGACAATGGCACTACCACGCTGAATCTTTCGGCCCCAACCAGTGGGGCGTACAACGGCATCCTGTTCTATCAGAATCCGAGCGATACCAACGCGCTGACGATTAACGGTTCCTCCAGTTCGAACCTTCAAGGAATCTTCTATGCGCCAAGCGCAAATCTGGTAGTGAATGGGTCCGGCTCAACGAATTTCTACACCGCTTTCGTCGTCGGTTCGCTTACGTTCAATGGAACTGGCACGTTGAAAGACTACGCTTCGATCAATGCAGGCTCCCCCCTTACAACTGCAAGGCTGGTGGAGTGAAACATGAGAGATATGGCCATGACAAACTCACGTAATTGCAAAAAGCGGCGGCTCGGCCTGCTCATCGCATGTGAGGACGCCGGGCAAGCCCTCGTAGAGCTTGCTCTTACCATGCCGCTTCTTGTGCTGCTGCTGATCGGATCGGCTGAGTTGGGACGCTTGGCGTACTATGCGATTGAAGTCTCTAATGCCGCTCGCGCCGGAGTCGCGTATGGCGCGCAGAACCACGTTACCGCGTCCGACTTGCCGGGGATGAAGACGGCAGCGCAAAATGACGCGGGGAACATCACTTTAGCGACTACGACAGCGACGAATTCTTGCGCCTGCTCGAGCGCGTACACGGCGACCTCAGCTTGCATTACCACCTTCAGTTGTTCGGGCACCAACCGGATTATCGAATACGTTCAAGTGAAAACCACGGCAACGGTCGTCCCTATGTTTAAGTATCCAGGCGTGTCAAAAACCTACACGTTGAACGGGCAGTCAGTCATGAGGGTGGGACAGTGATGTCCCGTGGATCCCATACCGGCCGGAGGCCGGTCCGATGCTGATCCGCCCCCTCTTGTCTCCGCTGGGGCTACGCGGACCCGCTCCTCAGAGACGAGGTGGCGTGCTCAGCGAACACGGCTCCACGCTCGTTGAGACTGCTCTGTCCCTTGGTCTCCTCTTTACCCTGGTGTTCGGCATCATGGAAATCGGCTGGGCGCTTTATAGCTATCACTTTATTTCCGAGGCGGCGCGGGAAGGAACCCGCTATGCCATTGTTCGGGGATCGTCCTGCGCGGCTGCGGGCTCCTTGTGTACGGACGTTTCACAAACAAATATTCAGAACTACGTCGAGAACTTGGGTTTTCCCGGAATCACTTCGAGCAATATGACCGTAACTGCCACATGGCCCACCACGGGAGCAGCCTGTACGCCCTCGACTGCGCCCTGCAACAATCCTGGAAACCTGGTTCAAGTGACTGTAGCTTATAAATTCCCACTCTCAATTCCGTTTGTGAAGGCCAGCACGATCAACATGGCCAGCACCTCCGAAATGGTGATTTCGCAATGAGCCCTGCTGGATACAATCATGCTGACCGGTCCTGGGGGTCGGGGGAGCGGGCGATGGTGCATCGAGCAAGCGGGCGCCGTAGCTGCTTGAACGATGATGATGAGATCAGGTATTTACGAGATGAATCGGGGGATGAACTGGTTTGCGAGATGGTTGTTGAAGGGCCGTCGGGACCTGTTCCAGGACCGTCGGGACACGGAGCGACATAGAGCGCCCCAGTTGGAGGTCTATTACTGGAGCGGCTCCGCCCCGGCGCCGCATAGCGTGCGGGATATCAGCTCAGCCGGGGCTTATCTCGTGACCGAAGAGCGCTGGCATCCAGGCACGGTCCTGATGCTGACACTGCAAAGGACGGACGAATATATCGATGACCGCCCTCGCTCGATCACCTTACAGTCGAAGGTCGTCCGCTGGGGTATCGATGGAGTGGGCTTCGTGTTCGTCTTTCCGGGAACGACGGATTTCCGAGGATGGGACGCCTATGTCCATGGCGCTGATCGGAAAATGTTCGCCGGCTTTGTGTGGTGGAACCGCGCGAACAGTCAAACCCGGATTATTCGACCGGATTTCGGTCAAACCGCCTGAAGGCGAACAACTTCCCACAGCCAAAGCGGTATACCTCAGGGGCTGAACCTGTTCTGCGGAAAAACGCTATCCACGAAGGGTAGGGCTCTAAACAAGCTGCGGAAGAACCCCCTGCTTCGAAGGTACGGGCTTCACAGGCGCGGAAAAACTCATCTTTCTGAAGGGTACGGCCTTCACAGGCACCGGAAAAACACTATCAATGAAGGGTACGGGCTTCAGCCCGTACATAAAGTAAGCAAAAATAATGGGCTAGCCCCTGAGGGCAGCTTTTGGGCCGAGATGTGCTGAAAAGCATTTCTTCAGAGCTTAAAGGCCCAATGATTCTGTTCGGTCTATGTACGGGCTGAACAGGCTGCGGAAANNCTGCCGACGAAAAATCGGGCCTCGCCCCTGATCGGCCTTCCCCGGAACATGGTGCCTGCGCACCATCTCTTCCTACCACAAATGCAACATACAAGCCCCTGAGGTACGTCCAGCCCTGACACCAATCCAAAGCTCTAGCAAGCCTGGGCGCCGCGATTCCCATCCGAAAGGTTTTCTTGAGCTTGTCAGATCCGGTGAGTCCCGCAAGGGACGGTACTGAAGCTCTATCCCGCCTCCACGGGGATAATCAACAAAATCTCAACCGTGGTCATCAGTCCATTCTGCATGGCGGCCCTGAATTGCCACTGCTCGAGTGCGTTGAGCACGAACTTGGTCTGTGCGAAGCCGACAGGAGACACAATGGCGAGTTTTTCGAAGCGGCCCGATGCGTTGATAAAACCATGGACCATGATGGCATCGGTATTAAGGTCCTCGGCGGCGAGTTCTGGGCGTTCCATAAGGTATGGCCACGGCGCCTCCAGCCGTGTGACAGCCCCGTTGTTAGCGGCCGAGGCGCTTGGCGGCAAGCAATACTGAAGAATCCAGCTCTTGGATAAACCGACGTGCAGGTAAACGGTGTACGCTAACCTGCTGCCCCATAGTCCAATGGCCTCCGGATACTGCTCTGCCATCGATGATCCCACGACGACCGCTCCGAACCGGCCGTCCTTCGGCATGACGATGCGGGTGACCGAAGGTTCTGAGCCGGAACCCACGTCAGCCGCGTGGCTGGCGCCGGTGTCAGATCCATTCTTCGCGCTCTCCCGTCCCCCAACGCTGTCTGTCCCCGCCGCCCCTTTTCCTGGCTGATCTCCGGGAACCGCTCCAGCGCCGTTGCCATCTTGCTTGGTGGCCGTGTTGCCGTTCCCCTCTTGGGATGAGTTCACCTTGCGCGCCGGCGCGATCGTCTCTGAAGGGCCTGCCACCGAGGTCTCATTGGCCACTGGCAATGCGATGGTTCCTTGATCGAGACGAAGATCGGAGAGCGACAATACCCTGGCCGGAGCCGGCGGCCCGGCAGGCTTCGACGTTGTTTCTGGAACCTGCTTGACCGGCTGGGGTCCGCGTACGACCAGCGGAGAGGTCGTGCTCGGGAGAGGCACAGGAGTATCTGTAGCAAAGGCGCTTGCGGAAATCTTGAGGTCGGCCAGCTGCAATTCGTGATTGGGCGGATGGAGATCGGGTCGTACTTTGGCAGCGGTCTTCGCTTGCGGCGGAGGGGGAACGATCTTCCTGGCTATGCTGCTCTCCGGCGACCACATCAGTATGAGTGGAATTGGAGTTTCCTGCGGGAGCAACAGATTGGGCAGGTCCGGCTGCACCAGAGTTTGCGGCGCGGGAACCAGCTGCGCGAGCTGCTGGGGAAGGGCGGGCGCGGAGGGCCGGCCTCCGGAAGCAACCTTGCCCGCGGCCGCCCGGGCAGCCTGCGCGGTGAAGCTCTCGGCCGGCCGCCGGATTTTAGGTTCCGGCCGCTGCAGACTCAGCATGCGGACCGTGTACCGATGGACGATCGCCTCATCTTCAACCTTAATTGCGTGTCTCAGGTTGAGATACAGCACTCCCATCGCCAACACGTGCAAGACCATCGAGACCAGGAACGCGGAAGGCCCCCGGCGAGACGGGGGCAGCTCCGCAAAGAGAGTAATGAGGCGGGAGGACTCCATAGCCGGGCAAATTCCCCTTCTTCAGCACCCTGGAGCATTTTCACTCTTGGTGTAATGGCAGAAACTGGGCTTCGCGCAGCCGTTCCTCAAAAATCGGGGCCCCCGGCATGCGGTCTTTGCATGCTGGGGTGGAATGTACGGCTGCACATAACCACCCTCTCCTACTCCCAGTAAAAGTGAAAATGCTTGAATGCAGTTCCTTAGAATCGTCGTGACACTTAAAGCACGACAAATCGGGGGCACCCCCTCTTCGCCGGTGTTGCATTCGAGGTTGCAATTTCGAGGCCAACCGTTAGCGTCGTAAGTCGCTGTAAAATTGCACACCTCCCGCGTGGAGCGTGTCTCCCCGGCTACACTGGGGGCGCCGGTGGATACACATGTTCACACCTGGCTTCCAGGGCCACCTTCTAAACCCCTGATTCCGCGTCAAACCGTCTCTTTCTTCTTTGGCAGATCAATTGCGACAGGTCTTGAGGAAAGCCTGACTGGCGGCACGCCGGTTCGGATGGGTCTCTGCATGAATCGAAGACTTTTCTTTGTTCTTGTGAGCGCTTTCGTCATTGCTGCCGGTTGCAGTTACCTCGTTTATCGTGTGGTGGGTAACCGTTTGGCCGCGACGCAGCAGAAAGCTACGCGGGTGATTGTTGCCGTGAACGACGTGAAACTGGGAAGCGTTTTGCGCGAGGCTGATCTCTCAACCATCGATATCGTAGGATCTATCCCGAAAGGCGCCATTCTCAAACGGGAGGACGCCGTTGGCCGTGGCGTCATCTCCGATCTGTATCAAGGTGAGCCCATTCTGGACAGCCGGCTGGCCGCCGTCGGCTCCGGCGGTGGCTTGGCCGCGACCATTCGCCAGGGCATGAGAGCCTGCGCGGTCAAAGTGGATGACGTCGTGGGCGTGGCTGGATTTGTAACTCCGGGAATGCGCGTCGATGTTCTCATCTCAGGCAATCCTCCCGGGCCCGCTAACACCATGGAAGGAACGAAGGTCAAGACGCTGCTGCAGAACATCGAGGTTCTCTCCGCCGGCACGGATATCCAGAAGGATGGCGAAGGGAAACCTCAGCAAGTTCAGGTAGTCAACCTGCTGGTAACCCCGGAGCAGGCGGAGCTCCTGAGCCTGGCCAGTAACCAGACACATATCCAGCTCGTCTTGCGCAACCCCCTGGATACACAGCTTGCCAAGACGACGGGGACTGCCATGGCCAATCTCTTCGCGGATGGGAGTGCAGTAAAGCCCAAACCGCCCGTCGTGGGTCAAAAAGCGTTGCCCCCTCCCGCACCTGGCGTCTACCTGATCGAGGTCTTCAACGGATCGAAGCGGACGGAAGAGAAATTTGCCAAGGGCGAGGAAAAACAGTGAGAGCGAAAGCCGGCAAGACCATCGTTTGTTGCGGGGCATGGTTATTATTCATTTGCGCGGAGTCAACCCTCCAGGCCCAAACGTCGCGTCCCCTATATCCGCCTCCAACTCCGTCTCCCGGCGTGTCGGGTCAGGACGTCGCCAACGAGCTTTTCGTCGCCGTGGACAAATCCGTGCTGGTCGACATCGCGCGGCCCATTCAGCGGATTGCCGTCGGCCTGGGAGAGTTCGCCGAAGCCACGGCCGTAAGTCCATCCGAGATTCTGGTCAACGGTAAGGCTCCAGGGGAGACGAGTCTGATCGTCTGGGAAGCGGGAGGCGGCCGCCAATTTTTCAACGTGATCGTCCGCCCCAGCGCGGTAGCAGCCAACGATCGCATGGAGGCGCTCCGCCGCGAGCTCAGGGCAGAGCTTCCCGATCAAGCCGTGCGTGTGACCTTCGAGAACGGACTCATTTTCCTTCGCGGCACGGTAAAGGACCTCACCAGCTCCGATCGCGCGGTGCAAATCGCGTCCACCGCGGGCAAGGTGGTCAATCTGCTGTACGTCAACGTTCCATCGGCCGATCCGCAGATTCTCTTGAAGGTAAAGTTTGCCAGCGTCGACCGCAGCTTGACCAAACAGCTCGGCTTGAATCTGTTCAGTACGGGCGCGGCCAACACCCTCGGCACNNGCGCTGAACCTCTTCTTCTTCCGTCCCGACCTGAATCTGGGCGCCACCATCGAAGCGTTGGTGACCGAGGGGCTGGTGGAAGTTCTGGCCGAGCCCAACGTGCTGGCGGCCAACGGCAAGCAGGCGAGCTTTCTGGCCGGCGGAGAATATCCATACCCGGTGGTGCAGGGAATCGCTGGCGGCGTCGGGGGATCGGTCACGATCCTATTCAAGGAATTTGGCGTTCGCCTGAACTTCATCCCCACCATCACCCCCCGCGGCACCATCCGTCTCCAAGTCGCCCCCGAAGTCAGCTCCCTGGACTTCACCAATGCCGTAGAGGTTTCCGGATTCCAGATCCCCTCCATTGACATCCGCAGGGTGAAAACCGAGGTCGAGCTGAGCGAGGGGCAGAGCTTTGCCATCGGCGGACTGCTCGACAATCGCGAAACCGAAACCTTCCAGAAGATCCCGTTCATCGGGGATATTCCAATCCTGGGCAAGCTCTTTCAGTCCATCTCGAAGACTCGGAACAACACCGAACTCATGGTCATTGTGACGCCGGAGATCGTAGCTCCCATACCGGCTGGTCAGCCTCTGCCTGCGTTGAAGTATCCGGCAAAGTTCCTGCCGCCGAATTCCGGCATACCGATGAACAACCCGGACGCGAACGTAACCGGCGCCAAGACGGCCCTTCCACCGCCGCCAACCATGCCCGTGGAGAAATTGATCCAGAGCATGCAGCCCGAGCAGCCACTGGTCGTCGATTCGCCTTCCGGGGGCGGCGGCTATGGTTCGTCCCAATCAGGATCAACATCCAGCACCTCAGCGGCGCCCCAATGAAGTCGCCGGCTTTCTCATCGGAGCCTCAGCTCTCTATGCAATGCGCCGCTCTCCCCTTTGTCATCCCGTAGCGTAAGCGAAGTGGAGGGATCTGCGGTTTCAGCTTTCGTTCTCGCAGACTTGTTGGCATTTCTAAATGGAAAGGGCCTAAGGCAACAACCCGATGAATCTGATCCGTTCGATCCTCGACAGCCTCACTCGACGCAGCCGGGCGAAGCTCGATCTTCGCCTGAGGATCTTGAATCTCACCCGCCAATCCGAGCTTGCCCATTACGCGGAAGTGGCGGATGACGCCGCCAAGCGCAGAAAGGGTTTGCTGGGGCGCCAGGGGCTTGGGCCCGGAGAAGGTCTGTGGATCCTCCCCTGCGAAGCTGTACACACCTTCGGCATGCAATTCCCCATCGATCTCGTTTACCTGGACCGCGACATGCGAGTGAAAAAGGTCAGGAGCGACGTGTCTCCGTGGCGGCTGTCGGCCTGCCTCTCAGCACACTCTGTGCTCGAGCTTGCATCCGGCTCGATCCGCAGGACACAGACCAGCCCCGGAGACAGGCTCGAATTTTCCTCTGCTTCCCTCCTGAGTGATAACGGCGGCAGCCCTCCCGCCCAATCTTCTAGAAGGGAAATACCGTGACTCTTGTTGGCCCTGCCTATTGGGCATCGGTAGTGGTATCTGTTGTTCTGCACGAGTCCGCGCACCTGGCGATGGCCTACCTGGGCGGAGTGCGAGTCAAACATGTTGGCCTCAGCTGGAAAGGCCCATACATCGTTCGTGAGCCAGGTACGCCTGTACAGAACACTTTCATTTCGCTAGCCGGGCCGGGCATCAATTTGTTTCTGTGCGTACTCTGCTGGCATTTGTCGGGGACGTTCGCATTTGTGAACGGGCTCTTGGCCGGGATAAACCTATTGCCAATCCGCTCATCGGATGGCCTGCGTGTTTATCGGATTTGGATGCGCCCGGAGTAATCCGCGTCGTACAGAGTTCTCCAGGAGCCAGCCTACGTGAAGCGGAGTGGATGGACCTGCGTAACTCGAGCACCTCTCGCCCGGATCACTCAAAACTCCTGCTACCTATCCCCTACCGCATGCTGCTTTCCTGCGCGTGTATACGCGGCGTATCTGTCCCCGTCGAATTGTATACAGCCGTTCACACTATCGCCCAGTATGAGGCTTGTAACTCACTGATTTATAAGGATAAACAGGTGAGGCTAAAGTGGCTGTCCGATTGCGATAGAGACGGCATACCCAGCTGCTGCTGGGCCAATCGACGAACGGGAGAAGAACCGAAATGAAAAATAGATTGTTGATGCTCTCTGTAAAGATACAGACCCTTCTGATGCACGAAGAGGGTCAGGACCTGATCGAGTATGCGCTGGTGCTTTCTTTGATTGCCTTTGCAGCAGTCGCCACCATGAAGACGCTGGCCCTCGATATCAACACTGCCTACGCCAATATCGGCGCTGCGCTCGCCGCCAATACCTAAGGTCCTGCCGGACCACACCAGGCCACCTCTTTCCTTGCCCAGAGAGAGCCAGCCATACCAGGCATGCTCTCCCTGGCCAAGGCATTCAATCGGGATTTTTAGGGATGCATTCATGCTCCTTTCGGTCGACACCCTTCGCCAAGTGACGTGG
>PLZN01000287.1 GCA_003152195.1 Acidobacteriaceae bacterium | reverse complement strand
CCCGGAAAAATGTAGAAACTCCAGACCCAGGACTGTCGTCCTGGGCTACTTTCACGCCGTCCCTTCGGGACTGAATTCCGAAACCGGGACTCAATTATCAAGATCACGAGTCAACACGATGGAAAGACCGGTATCTTCGCAGCTCACCGGCGTGGGTATGTGGGGCGCTCCCTCTGACCCCTCTGCCTCGAATCTAGAAATGGCGAAACTGCTCCTCCGGCAGGGTCTCGGGCGCAGGACGAGCCGCCTCCCGTTCGAGCGAACGGCTTACCATGTCACGCGAACCCAGACCCACAGCCAGCGCCAGCGCCAGAACGATGCCGCCGAAGAGAATGCCAAAAGCCAGATCCACAATCGCGGCCCCGATCGCGAGGTGATCGAGGACCATTGCCGCGGTGAGCACCAGCACCAGCCACTTGACGCCCAGGCTCAACAATCGCGCGTAATGCAGATTCATGTTCACCGCGCCGATGAGCACGCTGCGGGAAAGAAATCGCGCAATGAGGTTGCCCAACATGAGCAGCACGACCGCGCCCACGACATTGGGAAGGTAACCCAGCAAGCGGGCGGAGAGTACATTGTCTGACGAAGCGCCAAAAGCCTCCAGGCCAACCAGAAAGCCGATCAGCACGACGCACCAGAAGACGACGCGAGTGATCAGAATGGTCGGTGTGTAGGTGGGCGACCACTCGGCGATGGTGTTGGTTCCGCGCGCCAGCCGCTCGTCGATGCGGATCGCCCCCAGCAACGCACGGACCAGCCGGGCCAGCACCCATGCGATCGCAGCAAAGAGCAGGATGGCGACGATAAACGCCAGAATGCCGGGAAGCAGCGTGGCGATCCGGCTGATGACCCGAGCCATCGATTCGTGCAGCGACTGCGACACCTGAGTCCACATAATCTTTTCCTCCTGGCCAACGTAGGGTGTTGCTAACAGGCCCTAGGGGTTGAACCGGTCTGGCCAACGCCACCGCGATAGCAGATACGGCTTACCATCTTCATAGGCGCGAGCCAGCTTCTCCACCCTCTGCTCTGCCTCAGCAAGGCTGGCACCGCCTACTTCCACTGCATACGAGGCTACCCATCCCAGGTATAGCGGCGTGAGCGCCCCCAACAGATGAACGCGGCTGAGGGTACGCAGCCGGTAGGCCAAGGCGAAGTCATAGATGATGCGAACCCAGAGCTCGTCCGGCATGTGAAAGCTCTCCGCGCCCAACCGCGCCAGCCGCTTCAGCTCCAGCAGCGTAACCGGCGGCAGCACCAGAGACCAGACTTCCTGCAGATTGCGGAAGCCGAGCTGGAATGTCTCCAGCATAGGCCGGATATCCGCAGGGGCGCCATCGGCCGGCGGGGCCACCGCAACGCCCGAGGTTTCGACCGCCTGGGAACCCCGAATCCGCTGCCACAGTGGAGCATTGGTCGCCATCTCCGCAAACAAGGGGCCAACGGTCTGAGCCAGCACCGTGCTTAGATCTACGCCATCGGCGGCCGGAACGTGCCGCGTGTCCACATGCACCTGGCATGTTTCGCGGCCGCGCAGGGCTGCCTCGGTCGCCGGCCAAAAGAGAGTTTGTCCCTGTCCCGTGCTTCGCTGCAACGCCACTTCCAGCTCCGGCAGCATCTTGCTGGAGATGCAGAAGTCCGGCGCCAAAGGAAAGCGCACCCGCCGGCCATAGAGCGCCCGGGTCAGAGGAGCCAGGATGCTCGAGTTCAGCAGACCATCGAACTTCCCCATGGCATAGAACGGCATGGCGAGTTCGCAGCGCTTGCCGAACACTGGCGCCAGCATAGGACCCAGGAAGTCACTCTGCAGCGCCGCGATATCGAAGCCAATCACCGCGCACGCGCTCACCCCCAGCTCCCGTGCCATGGCGAAAACCGCCTGGTAGGTGCTCGAGGGGGCAAGCCAGGGAATTCTCTCGGGACTTCCGGCGGCCAACACATAGGGCAGGAAGCGCAACGCATTGCTGGTTGCCGCCTGCTCCAGCTGCGCCTCCGCCTTGGGGGTGTTGTCCACACCACTCGGGCCGGGAAAGGCCACCACGGTGCGCAGAGCGGAGAGTGAGGGCTCCGCACCCATGCTGAGCACCGCTTGCGTGGCCGCAGCCCGGAGCTGATCGGCGTCCACCGGGACTGCAACCGCGATGAGCAGATCGGCTGTACCTACCTCTTCCGTCCCCGCTTTCGTTTCTTCCGCAAGCTCTAGCTTTGCCATGCCTGTTCCTTCGGTTCCATCTACTTGCCGCAGGTCTATGCTGCCCCGCCGGCTGAAAATCACTACTACAGTGGCAAGCCCAGGATCCCGGTCAGCGGAATCAGCACCCAGCTGGGCCGGTTATTCAGTTCATAGGCCAGCTCATAGAACGCTTTGTCAATCACGTAGGCCTCCAGCAGTTGCTGAAACAGCGCCGGTTCCGATGGAATCACCCTGGTTCCCCGCACAAATTCACAATACGTGCGCAGAAAGGCCGACGAGACCGATTGCTCCCACAAACGGGCCCACGGCTCCAGCCGATGAAAATCTTCCGGACGCCGCTTGGAGTACTTCATCAGGGCCGAGAAAGCCGCATAGCTGAAAGAACGCAGCATGCCCGCGACGTCCTTGAGAGGCGACTGCTTAGTCCTGCGCTCCGCCAGCGGTCGCGCCGGCTCACCCTCGAAGTCCAAAATGACAAAGTCCCCTTTGGAGCGCAACACCTGTCCCAGATGATAATCCCCGTGGATGCGAGTGCGCAGCGTGTGGGTCTCCTTGGAGGTCAACTGGCGGAAGCGGTCAAGCACCAGACTTCTCCGGCTGAGTACCAGCCCAGCCCTTTCGAGGACGCTATCCGGCAAGCGGGCTACATTTTCCTTGAGCGCGTCGAAGGCGCTGCTGGCGTGGACGATCAGGTCTTCGCGCAGCAGGTCGATGTCCTGCGACCGCAGCGGTTCCGGCTTGAATGCAGGGTCTTGGCTCGGAGCAGCTAACGCCGCATGCAGCTCCGCGGTCCTTCTGCCCAATAGCGCCGCCGCGTCGAGATAAGTGCCAATATGCTCGCGCGCAATAGGGTTTTCCACGGAGGCGGACCAATGGAGCAGATCGGGCTGCATGTCTCGAACACCACTCTGAGGAAAGACCTGAGCAGCATTCGCCTCGTAGTAACGGTCCAGCTCTTCAAGCGTCCATTGCCATCCGTCGCCCTCATTACTGACCAGACCCTGCAACATGGCCAGGGTCGAAGGCTCCCGCCCTTTGCGTAGGTACTCGATGGAACCTCCGAAGGGCGCGGTATGGGTGAAGTCCGTCGACTCGGTGAGATAACTTCCGATCTCGGTGTCGGGGTTTGGACCCGGTTGTTGTCTGCGGAATAATTTCATAATCAGCTTGTCGCCGAAAATAACCGAGGTGTTGCTTTGCTCCGCCGAGCCGCGCCGCGGCGCAGCATGGTCCCCGGGTTCTCCGCGCAAGCGACCCAGCGCGCTGCTGACCATTCCAAGAATCGTGCCCTCGCGCGATGAAATCTGCCCGCTCTTAGCAATCAGCGCCAGCAATGCTTCGCTGGCGGTGTCGTTAAAGATCGCCTCGTGCAGTACGCCCTCGGCTGCAGAGGAAATCACCCGCGCCAGTAGGGAATTCGGCGACTCTTCGCGCAGCACATCGGCGGCTTTGCCAAAAAGCAATCCCAGGGTGAGCAGGTAAGTATCGCATTCCCCTTCCGCATACTGGACCTCGACCAGCACCAGCGTGCTGACTCCTTGATTGAAGATCGCCCAGTCTTCGATCCTGGTTCCGGTGATGGTGCGTGATTTGCCGCCAAACCAGCGCTGGCGGCTTATATAACCCTGCAGCACCGACTCCTCCAGCTCCCTCCGGCCGTTGCCTTCAAGGACGCTCATCCAGTCGGTGACGTTGTTGATCTGCAGCTCTGGTTCACCGGCCTCCGGCAGGCTCGCCACGGGCTCCGGCGAGGGCTGCAACTCCAGCCACAAGAAGCCGTAAGGGCCCACAGTCAAGGGATAGGCTGCGCTTCGAATCCGGGGGAACTCGACGTAGCCCAGCATTTCCACCGGCACCATCCCGGCGTAAGCCGCCAAGTCCAGTTCCACCGGTTGCGCGAAGCGGGAGAGATTGGCCACGCACAGCACGCGTTCGCTCTGGTACTCCCGGACGTAGGCGAGGATCTTACGGTTTGCGGGATTGAGGAAGGTCAAGGTGCCGCGGCCAAAGACCTGGAAAAGCTTGCGCAGGGCAATCATGTTGCGCATCCAGCTCAGCAGAGATGAGGGATCGCTCTGCTGCGCTTCCACATTCACTGCCTCGTAGCCCCACACCGGATCCATGACCACCGGGCTGTACAGCTTCGCCGGGACAGCGCGGGAGAAGCCCGCATTGCGGTCTCCGTTCCACTGCATCGGGGTGCGCACGCCGTTGCGGTCGCCCAGATAGATGTTGTCCCCCATCCCGAGCTCATCGCCATAATAAACAATGGGCGTGCCCGGGAAGGAAAATAGCAAGCTGTTCAGCAACTCGATGCGGCGCCGGTTGTTATCCACCAGCGGGGCCAGCCGCCGCCGGATGCCGATGTTGATACGCATCCGCGGATCGGCGCTGTAGGCCAGGTACATATAATCGCGCTCATAGTCGCTTACCATCTCCAGCGTCAGCTCGTCATGATTGCGCAGGAACAAACCCCACTGGCAGTTGTGGGGGATTTCGGGCGTTTGCGCCATGATGTCGGTGATGGGCAGGCGATCTTCCTGCCGCAGCGCCATATAGATCCGAGGCATGAGGGGAAAATGAAATGCCATGTGACATTCATCCCCATCACCGTAATAGTGACGAACATCGTCGGGCCACTGGTTCGCTTCCGCTAATATCGTCCGCGCGGAATATTGGTTATCGATCTCCCTGCGGATGCGCTTCATCACCGCATGCGTTTCCGGCAGGTTCTCGCAGTTGGTTCCTTCCCGCTCTACCAGGTAGGGGATAGCATCTACGCGCAGCCCATCCACGCCCATGTCCAGCCAGTAGCGCATGATCCTTACCACCTCTTCGATCACCGCGGGGTTGTCATAGTTCAGATCCGGCTGGTGGGAGAAGAAGCGATGCCAGTA
>PLZN01000070.1 GCA_003152195.1 Acidobacteriaceae bacterium | reverse complement strand
TCGCGGACCTCGGTGCGCTGCAGGTGGCGGATTTCGACCGCGATCTTATCCAGGGTGCTGCCGATGATGGCGAGCGTGGAGATGTAGGCGGCGTGGCGGTCGCGCTGGATGACCTGGGTGGCCACCGGCGCCGCGCGCAGCCCAAGTTTGGCGCAGATGCTCTCTTCGTGCTGCGGCTTGAGGTGCCCGAAAGTTCCGACGGCGCCGGAGAGCTTGCCCACCCGCATGTCCTCCGCGCTGGCATCGAAACGGACGAGGCCGCGCCTGACTTCCGCATACCAGTTGAGCAGTTTGAGGCCGAAGGTTGTGGGCTCCGCGTGGATTCCGTGGGTGCGCCCGATAGTGGGCGTGTGCTTGAACTCCAGGGCGCGCTGCCGGAGAATGCCGGCCAGCCCCAGAATCCCTTGGCGAATCAGCCCGGAGGCCTCTTTGATCTGCAGCGCCTGGGCGGTATCGACCACGTCGTTCGAGGTGAGGCCATAATGCAGCCAACGGGACTCCGGGCCGATTTTTTCCGCCATAGCCGTGGTGAAAGCGATCACGTCGTGCTTGACCTCGGCTTCGATCTCCTGGATGCGGGCGACGTCGACATCTCCATAGGCGCGGATGGCCCGAGCGGCCGAATACGGTACGATGCCCGCCTCGGCCAGGGTCTCGGAGGCCGTGGCTTCGACTTCGAGCCACATGCGGTATTTGTTTTCCTCACTCCAGATCCGGCCCATGGCCGGGCGGGTATAACGAGCGATCAAACAAAGCCTCCAAGGTTACGGTAACGTCTTATTCTACCGTTGCTGCATCTCACCGTATGGAATGATGGGACAGGGGAGGATTCATGGCAGAAGAAGAACCAGAACTGATCACGATCGAGCTCTACCGCGATGCCCTGGAGGCAGAGATGGCCAAGACCCGGCTGGACTCGGCAGGCATTACCAGCTTTCTGGTGGGAGAGAATACTGCGGTGCTTTACGGTACCGGGCTGGGCGGACTGCAGCTACAGGTGAGCCCCACGGACGAAGTCGATGCACGAAGCATCCTGAACGACCCCGGACCATTGGATAGCGAGGTTACTTCGGTATCGTGACTATTTGGGATGCTGCCAAGGTTGCCGGCTTGGCGTCTGCAACCCCGAATAGTTCGTTCATCTCTTCGTGGAGGAAGCCTTTGCCTGGACGGTAAGGCTGGATCCATTTGCCATTCAGAACGAATTGAGGGATTGCTCGCTTGCCCACATGACTGATAAGCTCGTCCGCGGCTCCGGGGCTGCTCTCGATGTCGATCTCGGTATAAGAGATCTGGTATTTCTCGAGGAATTTCTTGGCTTCGCGGCAATCGCGGCACCATGGAGCAGAATAAAGCAACAGAGGCATCCCACCATCATANNGTCTGGCGTAAGGTGAAGAAACCGCAGGTCCCTCCACTGCGCTCCCCCGGATTTCCTGTTGAATTTAGTGGGTCCCGCGAGCTTCATGCACCTTTCTTTACGGAAAGGCGCACCCGTGGGCCTGTCTAGGGCAGCGGAGCAGGAAATCCGGGTACGCTCCGGTCGGGATGACAAATCTTACTTTGGTTACAAACTTATGGCTTTGTCGCCGGACCGAGTTTCTTGCGTTCGGAACTTGTGTAACTTTTGTCATCCCGACCGGAGCGTAGCGCAAGGACCTGCGTTTTTTTGCCTCTCAGGTCCGCCGCTCGCGGAAAAATGCGCGCAGCAGCTCTCCACTTTCGTCGGCCAGGATGCCGCTCGTAACCAGCATCTGGTGATTGAGCCGGGGATGATTCAAAACCTCCAGAACCGAGCTAACGGCACCTGCCTTGGGATCGGCGGCGGCGTAGATGAGCCGGCCAAGCCGGGCGTGGATCATCGCCCCAGCGCACATGGCGCAGGGTTCCAGAGTGACAAAAATCTCGCATGTTCCGAGGCGATAGTTGCCCAGGGCGCGGCCAGCCTCTCGGAGGGCAACGATTTCCGCATGCGCCGTCGGATCCACGTCGCGTAGGACCCGATTCTGTCCGCGACCGACTACGACTCCGTTTTCCACGACAATCGCGCCTACCGGCACCTCTCCCGCGGCAGCCGCGGCATGGGCTTCGTCCAGGGCCAGCGCAAGCGCTTCAGCGTCTGTCATTTCTTTATTAGATCAGGCGCCGGCTGGCTGCTGCTGGGTCATGCAGTGCAATGTCCCTAACCCCCAGATCAGGTCGCCGCAGTGAATTCCCACGACCTGGCGGCCGGGGAAAAGATCGGCCAGCAGGTTGAGCGCCTTGCGGTCGTTGGCATCATTGAAGGTGGGCACCAGCACCAGCCCATTCGCGATATAGAAATTGGCGTAGCTCGCCGGCAGCCGCTGGCCTTGAAAGACCACCGGAGACGGCATGGGCAACTCGACGATCGTGAATGGCCGGCCGGCCGGGTCGCGGGCCGCGCGCAGCCGCTCCAGATTCTCCGCCAGAGGCAGGTGGTTGTCGTCGGCGGGATTTGGCTCCGTGACGGTGACGATGGTAACGGGACCGACGAAGCGCGTGATGTCATCGACGTGGCCGTGGGTATCGTCTCCGGCTACGCCGCGATTCATCCATAACACCTGGTCGACGCCGAGATAGTCGTGGAAGACGCGCTCGAGATCCTCGCGGCTAAGCCCCGCGTTGCGCTGCTGCACCTCGCTCAGCAGGCACTCCTCGGTGGTGATGAGAGTGCCTTTGCCGTTTACGTCGATACTGCCGCCTTCCAGAACCACGCGATGCGCCATGGCTGCGTCGTCGAGCGGGAACTGCGGCGTCCAGTTAGGGAGGCGGAGCAGTTCGGCTGCTTTCAAGGGAAGCTGGTCGTCAAGCTGCCAGTCGTCGTACTTGGCCCAGGCATTGAAGCGCCAATTGGTGATGGCGACACGGCTTTCCTGAGGAGAGGCTTTGGTAATAAAGATGGGGCCGGAATCGCGCAGCCACACCCGGTTGGTGGGCCACTGGTGAAAATGCACGCGATCCAGTTGCGCGCCGGTTCGCGCAAGCATGCCGCGCACCCGCTGCTCGGCGACGGCGTCTTCGACCAGAAGATGCACGTCTTCCACCCGGGAAAGATGGCGGACAATGTCGCAATAGACCCAGGGAATGGGATGAAATCTGCCTGGCCAGTCGGCCGCGTTGTGAGGCCATGCCAGCCAGGTTGCGGTATGCGCCTCCCACTCCGCCGGCATGCGATATCCCAGGCTGCGAGGGGTCACGGTTGCAGAATCAATGGCCATTGCCGGGTCAGCTCTTTTGCGGCTCGTCCAGAAAGCGAGCGGTGATCGGCGGGTAGAAATCAATGCGGCGGTCGCGCAGAAAGGGCCAGTTGCGGCGCGTATCCTCGAGGTGCTTCAAGTCAACTTCCTCAATCAGGATGGCTTCGCTGCCGTGGGGCGCCTGGGCCAGGACACGGCCAAACGGATCGGCGATAAAGGATCCACCCCAGAACTCGAGCCCGGCGCCGGCGGCGCGGTTGCCGCGTACGTCTCCATGTTCGTGGCCTACGCGGTTGACGGAAGCGACGTAAACTCCGTTGGCGATGGCATGCGACCGCTGGATGGTCTGCCACGCCTCGTATTGCGCCACGCCGTAGGGCTCCTTTTCCGCCGGATGCCATCCGATCGCGGTGGGGTAGAAGATCAGGTTGGCCCCGTGCAGGGCGGTGATGCGCGATGCTTCGGGGTACCACTGGTCCCAACAGATGAGCGCGCCCACCTGTCCCACCGAAGTATCGAAGGCGCGAAAACCCAGGTCGCCGGGGGTGAAATAGAACTTCTCGTAGTAGAGAGGATCGTCGGGGATGTGCATCTTGCGGTAGATTCCGCCCAGCGAACCATCACTCTGCAGGAGGGCCACCGTATTGTGATAGAGGCCTGCTGCGCGGCGCTCGAAGAGGGAAGCGACGACCACGACTTTTTCCTCCCGCGCGACGGCGGAAAGCCGCTCCGTGGAAGGGCCGGGGATGGGCTCCGCCAGATCGAAGAGCTCGGGATCTTCGCGCTGGCAAAAGTACTGGGCGCCGAAGAGCTCCGGGAGGCAGACGATGTTTGCACCGCCGCGCGCGGCTTCACGGACCCGGTCGGCGGCTTTGTCGAGATTGGCGTCGGGGTCCGGCGAGCAGGACATCTGCACCAGGCCAACGCGGTATTTTGCTTTGCTAGCCATGCTTAGTTCCCAGTGGTTACTCGAAGATCAGGATTGCCGCGGCGATGACCGTCGTCCACAACCCGCGCTTGTCGCCAATGGCCGACTGCGTGACGTTTGTGGTGCGGACAATTTTATTGGAGATGCGATACATCTCCTTTTTCTCGTCCCAGCTCTTATCGGGATCGAAATCGACGTTGAGGGTAGTGGCGAGCATCTCTGCCGCCAGCTCCTCGGCGTACTCGCCGGCCTGATCTTCCGCCTCGCCGAAGCTGTGGTGCTCGCTTAGGTAACCGTATGTGTTGCGATCTGTAGGGATCGCGACACCGATACTGGAAACAACCAGGCGATGCGGTTCACGGGTGGAGTTTTCCGCGACCACGGCGAAGACGACCTCGCCGGGCGAGAGGAATTTCAGCCCTTCCTTGCGGGTGACGAGCTTGCACTGCGGCGGAAAGATGGAAGAAACCCGAACCAGGTTCTGCGCCGCTATCCCGGCGTCGCGAAGAGCCAGTTCGAAGGAGGTTAATCGTTCTTTGTGCTTCCCGACGCCTTTGGTCAAAAACAGACGCTTCGGGATCATGCTCTTGCCCAATGCTGAACCCTCCAGTTGGGTGGAAATCTACACCATGACTAGACGAACCTAACACAAACATATGAATGGATGCCGCTGGGCCCATCGAGAAGCGAAAAAAGATGCGCCAGTGGCGCCTGGCCGGGTTGGCGGAGCTCCACTTCGCCGCTCCGGTTGAGGCACAATAGCAGTGAGATGGCTTACGCAATCAAGGTGGAGTATGCGGAACAGCGCAGGATGCGCGACCGCAACACGAGACGATACCGGTTGGCTCACTGGCCGATATGGATCTGGGTATTTTTTCTCGCGCCCGGACCATTAACCTTCGAGCTGTTTGCGCGCGGAGGCAGCCGAAGAAACCTGGTGTGGCTGTTGCTGGTGACGGCGGCAACCGGGGTCGCGGGTTACTTTGGTCAGCTTCCTGGCGTGGAGCCGCGCCCTTACATTCTTCGCTTTACGGAAGACAAGCCAAACCCTCTGTACCGCAAGATCTGCTATACCTTCGCCTGGAACGCGGCGATCACCTTCATGTTGCTGAATTTGGCCGGGCTGGCGATCGCAGCCGCGACGGGTAAGTGGGTGATGAAGCAGCTCTATCTGGAGGCCTATTTTCCGCTCTGCGCCACCGTGCTATTGCTGGGCCTGCTTGGCCTTCTGCCCCGAGTAAAGCGCTCGACCAAGGGAGAGGGCACGGAGCGGCGGTACTTTTACGGGACGGTGTGGGCAGCGGTGATTTCGCAGACCATCCTGCTGCTGCTGTGGAAGACGCTTCCCAGGTCGCAGGCGGCGAACCAGTTCAAGCTGGCAGCGTTTGTGCTGAGCTTGTGCGTAGTGGGCACGGCGGCCGCCCTTGGGATGCTGCCGCGCACGCGCCCCATCGTTCCCGGCCAACTGATGGTGGCCGACTAGGGGCGGAAATTCTCACTACTTCCCGCCCAGGAACATCAAACACTTTTCGGTTTATGCGTGGCTGGCGGTTGTCTTCGGCTTGCGGGCAAGCAGATAAAGCAGCGCCACGAGCATAAAGAGAGAGCCCATGGCGGCCAAGCCCATCACGCGCAGGACGGAGACGGTGTACTTGCCGGCGGAAGGACTGTAATTGCAGCAATAGAGCAGAATCAGGTCGCTGAACGAGCCAATATGGTGATTGCTGGCCTCAATCACTGCCAGCCGGACATCGCGCGGCTGGTAGTCAATGCCGAAAAGGTACTTTGACATGCGGCCTTCGGGCGTGTCGATCATGATGACGCTTGAGTGGGCAAACTGATCCATCTTTCCGTCAGGCCCCGGTATCCGCACGTAGTTGAAGCCAGTGGCCGAAGCGAGGTCGGTAATCGATGCCTGCTGCCCGGTGAGGAAATGCACACTCGATGCGGCGCCTGGATTGCCCAGAGAGTCCAAGAAACGCACTTTTTCCGCCGCGCCGTCGGCCGGCGTGTCCGCTGGATCGATGCTGGCGATGACGATGTCGTAATCCTTGCCCGGGGTGAAGGCCACCTGGCGTAGCGTCCTGGCCAGGCCGCTGAGAACCTGGGGGCAGAGCATGCGGCATTTGTAGTAGACCAGCGCCAGGATGACAGGGCGTTGCTGGAAGTACGTGGCCAGAGGCGCATCGATCCCACTTGAGTCGACAAAATGATCGCTGAGCGGGAGCTGCCGCCCGAGGTTTTGGTTGATGCCGGCGTTCTTAAGAAAGGCGGGGGTTGATTGCGCCGCCGCGCCTAGAGGCTTGTCGGCTGAATACTGCTGCGCCGAGGCGGGCATCACGAAGGTAAAAACCAGAGCAGCGGCAACCCCGAACCATGACGAGGGACCCATACCTTTAGATTACTCCTCTGGATCAATCCGGTTGGCCCGCATGGCGGCGTAAAATGGCGCGTGCCGGTGGCAGCCGATTGCCACTGCAATTCGCAAGGTGTTAGCCTCAAATCATTCGTTCTGCTTCCAGTTATCCATTTCGGAGAGATACCCATCCATGCAGAAAAGCTATAACGGTCTTTCCTTGCCCCAGGGCGGCGAGGCGATTCAATATGCCGGCGGCAAGTACCAGGTTCCTGACCATCCGATCATCCCGTTCATTGAGGGCGATGGGACGGGCCGCGACATTTGGCAGGCATCCCGGCGGGTATTCGACGCCGCGGTAGAAAAGGCCTATGGAGGCCGCAGGTCGGTGAAGTGGTTTGAGATTTTCGCGGGCGAGAAGGCCTTTCAGCAGTTTGCCACCTGGCTGCCGGACGACTCCGTGAGCGCGGCGCGCGATCTGCGGATTTCGATCAAGGGGCCGCTCACCACTCCGGTAGGCGGCGGCATCCGGTCGCTGAACGTTGCTTTGCGGCAGATCCTCGACCTCTATACCTGTGTGCGGCCGGTGAAGTATTACCAGGGCGTTCCCAGTCCGGTGAAGCACCCGGAGAAGCTCAATGTGGTGATCTTCCGTGAGAACACGGAAGACGTCTATGCGGGCATCGAATTCAAGCAAGGCACGCCGGAGGCGAAGAAAATAATCGACTTTCTCAACGACGACATGCTGAAGGGCACCAAGAAGAGAATTCGCGAAGACTCCGGCGTCGGCATCAAGCCGATCTCGATCACTGGGACCAAGCGGCTGGTCCGGTACGCGATCAAGTACGCGCTGGAGAATGGGCGGAAGTCGGTGACCCTGATGCACAAGGGGAACATTCAAAAATTTACCGAGGGCGCTTTCCGGGAGTGGGGTTACGAGGTGGCAACCCAGGAGTTTCGCCAGCAGACAGTGACGGAGACCGAAAGTTGGATTCTGGGCAACCTCGAAGCCAACCCGAAACTGACGGTGGAAGAGAATGCAGCGCTGATCGAGCCGGGTCTCGCCTTTGGATCCGATGATTTCCGGGCCGAACTGTACCGCAGCGTGAAGGGCGTGATCGATTCCATCGGGGAAACGCACGGCAAGGGAAAATGGAAACAGAAATTGTTGATCAACGACCGGATTGCCGATTCCATCTTCCAGCAGGTGGTCACCCGGCCCGATGAGTACAGCGTGCTGGCTGCGCCCAATCTGAATGGCGACTATATCTCTGACGCCTGCGCGGCGCAGGTTGGGGGCCTGGGCATCGCGCCGGGAGCGAATGTCGGCGACGGCTATGCAGTCTTTGAAGCGACTCATGGCACGGCGCCCAAGTATGCGGACAAGGACGTCATCAATCCAGGCTCGGTAATGCTTTCCGGCGCGATGATGTTCGAGTTCCTCGGCTGGAGCGAGGCGGCTAAGCTGATTGAAACAGCGCTGGAGAAGACCATTCTGCAGAAATATGTAACTTACGACTTTGAGCGCCAGATGCCGGGGGCCACCAAGGCCAAGACAAGCGAATTCGCGACGCGGATTATCGAAAACATGGCATCGGCAGGTTAAGCATTATCAGAGTTACGGTTATGTGGTCATTGCAGCTAGGTGCAGCCGTTCTTTGATGGAACGGCTGCGTAGAGAGCGGTCGCTCACATCACACTGACTCTGATAATGCTAGGGCACACAAGGAGAGATATGCGGAAGAAAGTAACCATCGTAGGAGCAGGGAATGTGGGCGCGACCTCGGCTCACTGGATCGCGGCCAAGGAGCTGGCGGACATCGTGTTGATCGACGTCGTCGAGGGGGTTCCTCAAGGCAAGGGCCTGGACCTGCTGGAGGCGATGCCGATCGAGAAGCGTGACGTCCATGTGACCGGGACCAACGACTATTCGGTTACCGCGAACTCCGACATCGTGGTGATCACCGCCGGCATTCCGCGCAAGCCGGGGATGAGCCGTGACGATCTGCTGCATACCAATTACAAGATCATGTCGGATGTGGTGGGCAAGGTGGTGGCCGCCTCGCCGAACGCCATTCTGATCATCGTTTCCAATCCGCTCGATGCCATGGCTCAGGCGGCCTTTAAGCTCTCCAAGTTCAACCGTGAGCGGGTCATCGGCATGGCCGGTATTCTCGATTCTGCCCGCTTCCGCAGCTTCATTGCGGAAGAGTTGAAGGTATCGGTCGAGAATGTAACTGCGTTTGTGCTCGGAGGGCACGGGGATACGATGGTGCCGCTGCCGCGCTATTCCACCGTGGCCGGGATCCCGATTACCGAGCTGATGGACGCGCCGACGGTCGAGCGCCTGGTGCAACGGACGCGCGACGGGGGCGCTGAGATCGTGAAGCATCTGAAGACGGGGAGCGCCTTTTACGCTCCGTCCGCGGCCGCGGTCGAGATGGTCGAGGCCATNNAGAAGAAGATTCTGCCCTGCGCCGCGTATCTTGAAGGCGAGTACGGGATCCACGGGCTCTATGTGGGTGTCCCGTGCAAGTTGGGCGAGCGGGGTCTTGAACAGATTATTGAGATCAAGCTTACGAAGGAAGAGGACGCAGCGCTGAAGAAGAGCGCCGCGGCGGTGAAAGAGCTGTGCGGGGTAATCGGGGTCTAGAGTGAAGGGACGCGCCCGCCAGGTCGTCAGCACGAACATTGCCGCAGCGACAGCATTGCTGCAGCAACTGGCGGGTCTGGAGCCGCAAATAGAAGCAGCCGCGGAGATCATCGCGGCCGCTTTGCTTTCTGGACAGAAGCTGCTGGCCTGCGGTAACGGCGGCAGCGCGGCCGATGCCTCGCATCTCACCACGGAGTTTATTTCTCGCTTCGACCGTGAACGCCGCCCCTACCCGGCGATTTCCTTATCCACCCATGGCGGAGACTTGACCGCCATCGGCAACGACTATTCCTTTGCGGAGCTGTTTGCGAGACAGGTACAAGCCTACGGAAGGCCAGGCGACGTGCTGGCAGCGTTTACCACCAGTGGCAAGAGCGAGAACGTCCTCCGCGCCCTGGTGGCGGCCAAAGAGATCAACGTTAAGACGATTGCTTTTCTAGGCAGAGATGGCGGCAGCTGCGCGGGGCTGGCGGACGTCGAATTGCTGGTGAGCAGCAACTCGACTGCGCGCATCCAGGAAGGCCATAAGTTCCTGCTGCATACCATCTGCGAGTTGGTGGACCAGCAGCTCGCTCCTGTTGCGTAGTCTAAAAAGCGGTCGTGGGCCTTCGGCCATCTTTTTCGTCCCATGTACGCTGGCGCGAACATGGGGCACCCGTCCTAGTCGATGGCGGGCTTTCCCAAGCAACAAAGCGAGAGGATGAAGGGGTGCCCCACGTTCGCACCAGC
>PLZN01000586.1:3076-6740 GCA_003152195.1 Acidobacteriaceae bacterium | reverse complement strand
CCAGGCCCAGCACGAAGTGCTGGGTAGGTTTCAACAAGTGCGCCAGTGCCATCAAGGGACGGCTGAATTTATCCCTCCCTCCAGAACTTTCCATCCGGAAGGGCGCTCTAGCGGTGTCACAATCGTTGTGTCCGATGAAAATGAGTCGGACGGGGCTTTTCACCAAGAAAAGCCCCACTTCACTGAGGCCGGATCGGGCACAGAAATCGTGAAATCGCTCTATGAACTGTGGATACTGCCGGCTTCGCGCCGATCGAAGAAAGGTCAACGGCTTTTTCAAACTAACACTCTGCATGGTTGCGTCTTATCCCACTATATATCGTTCCAAAGGCTCAGCTTGCCGGGGGTTGCGTCCTTAGCTGCCGCCAATCGTCACTGGCGAACAGACGAATGCCGGCGACTCCGGCTGCTCCAGCGGCAAGGCAATCCGGAGCATTGGCGCCGGTGACGCCGCCCAAGGCAAAGACCGGGATGCCGTGCGCCGCCGCGCTAGCCCGGTGGAGGGCTTCGAGGCCTTGGGGCGGGGAAACCTCCGGATCCCCGAGCCGCCCGGAGAGTTTCTCAAAAACGGGAGAGAAGAGCACCAGATCAACCTGCTCTTTCCAGGCTGTTTCGATGTCTTCCAGGCTGTGGCAGGGCATGCTGACGATCGCGTCACGGCCGCTGGAGCGAAAGGCTTGCCGCACGGCCCTGGCCGCGCCCGGCACAGGTTTACCGGCAAGATGAACTCCATCGGCGCCTGCGGCCAACGCCAGCGCCGCCGATCCCGGGGTGGAGACATTCACCAGCAGCTTCGCGTGGCTCCGGGCGATCTTCGCCATCATTTCCCTGGCCAGGGACTGGAGCGCGGGCGCATCGAGATCTTTCTCCCGCAGTTGTATGAAGTCCACACCCCCCGTAGTCCAGCCCTCCACCAGATCGAACAGCCGTTGGCGAAGACTCGCCTCGGCGGGCTGCTCATTGGCTTGGACCGAGAGGCGCCTCCGGTCGGTAATGGCACAGAGTTGCATCCGTGGAGTGTAGCTTCCCGCACTTCGCCGAACCAAACCACGGGAGCGTATGCTAGAAAAAGGTCATGCGGTTTCCCATCGGATTCTTTGCGAGCTCACTGAGATGGGAAATTAATCTCTCCCATTCGTACTTCCGGTAACCTTCCAACAAGGCATGATTAGCTACGATCTCCTCATCATTGGTTCCGGCCCGGCCGGACAGCGCGCCGCCATCTACGCCAACAAGCTCGGCAAGCGGGCCGCTGTGGTGGAGAAGATGCGAACCGTCGGTGGGGTCTCGGTAAATACCGGCACCATTCCCAGCAAGACNNGAAAAGATCACGATGGCGGATCTTGCGTTCCGCGTCCAGCACGTGATCAAGACCGAGATCGACGTGACCGAGGCCCAGCTTTCGCGGAATGGGATCGACGTGCTCGCTGGGGTGGCCAGCTTCGAAGACAGTACCCATGTGAAAGTGACCAATGAGAGTGGCACTACTGTCTACGAAGCGAAAAACATCATCATCGCTACCGGCACCAGGCCGGCCGACTCTCCCAGGGTGCCCACCAACGGCCGCACCATCGTCAACAGTGACCAGATCCTGGACCTGCCCAAACTGCCCAACACGCTGATCGTGGTGGGCGGTGGCGTCATAGGCGTCGAGTACACCTGCATGTTCGCCGCGCTCGGCGTTCGCGTTACCCTGATCGAAAAGCGGCCAAAGCTGCTGGAGTTTGCCGATCAGGAGATAGTGGAGGCGCTCAGCTACCACCTGCGCGACAGCCGCGTGACCATGCGCCTGCACGAAGAGGTGGAAAGCGTGGAAGAGCTGCCGGATTGTAGTGTGGTCGCCAACCTGGAAAGCAAAAAGAGAATTTCCGGGGGCGCCTTGTTGTATGCGGTCGGCCGCGCCGGCAATGTCGCCGAACTCAACCTGGCTGGGGTTGGCATCGAGGCGGATTCTCGCGGCCGCATCCCGGTGGACAAGGACTTCCGCACCAAGGTGCCGAGCATCTTCGCGGTGGGAGACGTGATCGGCTTTCCCAGCCTGGCCTCGGTGTCGATGGAGCAGGGCCGTATCGCCGTAGCGCGCGCCTTCGGCAACGAGAACCTGGTGTCCAATCCCAGCTACTATCCCTACGGCATCTATACGATCCCGGAGATCTCGTTTATCGGCAAGACCGAGGAGCAGCTCACCGATGAAGATGTGCCTTATGAGGTGGGCGTCGCCTACTACCGCGAGATTGCCCGCGGGCAGATCCGCGGCGATACCACGGGACGCCTGAAGATCGTCTTTCACCGCGAAACACGGCATTTGCTGGGCGTGCACATCATCGGAGAAGGCGCCAGCGAACTGCTGCACATCGGGCAGGCGGTCATGGTGCTCGGCGGCACACTGGACTACTTCATCGATACGGTGTTCAATTACCCCACCCTTGCCGAGTGCTATAAGGCTGCAGCCTTCAACGGCATCAACCGGCTGGCCCGGGCAGCGGATTGATGCAGTTTCACAGTAGGTATAGACCGGAGCCCCAGACATTTTCGTGGTTTTCCCGTAGAGAAAACCGCTCCTCGCGATCTTTATGAGGCAAAAGTAACTGTGAAACTGCTTAAAGGAAGGGTCTGATGGATAGGACCATTGGCGTTGTCGTGTCCTCGAGAATTGTCGCGGGGCTCATTGAAGATCACAAGCTGGTCGGATCGCTACACACTTTCCCTGAGAATCCGGACGATCATGAAGCTCTGCTGGATCATCCCTTCGATAGCCTCTGCCGTCTGATCTGCGATCAGGTGATGGCGATTCATCCGCAAGGCAAAATCGATGCCATCGGCGTCGCCATCCCCGGCATTATTCGCGGCGGGATCGTGCAGGATTCTCCCAACCTGGCTCAACTAAAGGGTGGGAACATCGCAGAATCGCTGGCCGCTATCTTCCAGTCGCAGGGCATCCACGCACCGATCAAGACCATGAACGACGCCGATGCCGTGGCGGCCGGGCTGGCTGTGACCCATGGCCGCACGGATCGCCTGGTGCGGGTTTGGACGCTGGGCAACGGGATCGGATTCGGGCGCTATCCTTACGCCGAAGGTGTGTGGGAGGGCGGGCACATGGTGGTCACGCTCGATCCCAAGGAAACCTACTGCGGATGCGGTGGGCGGGGACACCTGGAAGGGATAATGGGGAACCGCGCGATGCGCCTGCGCTTCCTCGACATGGAACCGGAGGAGATCTTTGCCGCGGCCAAGAAAGGTGACGCCCGCTGCATGGACTTCGTGAGGCTCTGGCATCGCGGCCTGGGCGCTGCTACCGCCACCTCGATCCATTTGGGCGGCCCGGGCCGCTTCTATTACACCGGCATCAACGTCCGGTTCCTCGATCTGAATCTGCTCAAGGAGTACTTGTGGCAGATGGTCAAGATGAGTCCGCTGCAGAGCTACGCGCTGGAGGTCGTACCGGAGAACAACGAAATCGGGGTCATCGGGGCGGCGGCATCGGCCCTCTTGGCTCCTGCCCCCTAGGTTTTGAATCGACCTAAGCGAAGCATGAAGGAAAACGGAACCGCAGGTCCCTCCACTTCGCTACTCCGGTCGGGATGACAAGGTTGTAGATTGGTCCGGCAGCTTATGTTTGGTGGAACGGACAGACCCAGATTTGTCATCCCGAGCAAACGAC
>PLZN01000586.1:2814-3010 GCA_003152195.1 Acidobacteriaceae bacterium | reverse complement strand
AGCGAAGTGGAGGGACCTGCGGTTGCCCCTTTAGGCCACAAAGAAGCTCGGCCTGGGAACTGGTCGAATTTCACAGTTCGTGGGACACCCGTGGCACCTGTTAGGAATAGCTTCGCTGGTAGATCCCCGACAGCCGGTCATGCCATCCCAGACGATCCGGGTCGAACCAGGCCCAGGCAAAGCCCAACCCCAGCGG
>PLZN01000586.1:0-2789 GCA_003152195.1 Acidobacteriaceae bacterium | reverse complement strand
GGCTTGCCCGTGGGCGGATGGGTCGTACAAGCAGCGAAGACCAGGATGAAGAGCGCGAAGGCAGCCAGCACCAACGCAAAATCGAAGATCCCGGCCATCAACCGGTCTTCCAGCGGCGCTGTGCTGAGTGGAGTCTCCTCGGAGGACGACAGCCCCTCAGGATGGACCGCGGAAATAGGATCTGTATCCAGCCGGATCGGAGACCAATCCATGGCGGGCGTCGCGATAGTTACGGTCTGCGAAATACTCTCCGGGGCCACTTCGAAGATCTTGAGCTGTGCCTGATCGTGCTCTGCCTCCTGCAAGCTCTCACGCAACGGACCTTCGGCGAGCCGAGGGCGGATTTTGCGTGCCGCCACCAGNNGCTGCCCAGCGAACCATTCGAGCTTTCGGGGGACTTATAGGATCGGCCCGTCAAGGTACGGGTACCGTCGACGGCTGGTAACGCTGGACTTGACGCCGCTGCCCGGGCACGAGCCTCGGCCGCGAACACTTCACTGTAAGACGGAGCGTTTGCGTACCGCTGCGCTACCTTGGCGGCGAGCCGGGAGGCGCGAGATTCAACTTTGCCCTCCTTGCGCTCAAGGCCGGAAAGGCCAGCCTTCTCTTCCTTGTTGCGCAGCCGGCGCGAGCGCGTCGCGGCAAGGCGCTCGTTCAGTTCCTGCTTCCATGGCGGCACAGCTCCAGCAGTGCCTTCACGGGTGAGTTTTTCTCCCAGATTCGGCGAAGAAGTACTCAATTCTGTCCCCCTGTCTTTAGATGCGCGATCCCGGGCCCGGGAAAAAGAAGTATGGAGTAAACCGCACCCGTGGTCGTGGGGATCCCGTTTGGGCGACAATAGAGTGGAGGCGACGGAAATACGTTTCTATCTTCATTGGCAAGCGCAAAGAGAGCAACAAACCAACTCAAAATGGTCACAATGACGGAACCGTCAGGTGCCCTTGGCGCGACCCTTTTGCTATTCTGGCTTCGCCCCCGGTAATGAGAGCCCGCCCCTTTTTGTTTATCACAGCGTTAACGCTCTGTCATCCGCAGCTTTGGCCGCAGACGTTGACCAGGCAGCTTCCCTCGGCAGCTCCCGGGAGCTCTGCCACCGGCAGAGCGGGGCCAGGCGTTGCAACGATTAGCCCTGCGGCGGCGCAGAGCCCGGATGTGGCTGCTTCCGGAGCACTCCCCGACGCCCCTGACTACCCGATTGCTGAGGTGGTCGCCGCGCCGCCCACAGGTGTTCCCGTGGGCCTCCAATCCAATCAGCAGGAGATTCATGGCAGTGTCTATACCCTGACCGGCGAAGTCAGAATCGACTACAAGGACTACACCCTCACCGCAGATAAAGTTTCCTACAATAAGGACACCAAGGACGCTGAGGCCGATGGCCATGTCCGGCTCCAAGGCGGGCGGAACAACGAACTCATTATCGCCGACCACGGCAACCTCAACCTTGACCTGGAGACTGGCCGTTTTTACAACGTGACGGGCAGCGTCGGCCGGCAGCCATCCGCGAGCAAGCGCAAGCTGGTCTACACCACCTCCAACCCGTTTCTCTTCACCGGCCGTTTGCTCATCAAGGAAGGACCGGACCGTTACCAGGTGATCGACGGCACCATGACCTCATGCCTCCTGCCTGACCCGGACTGGCTGATCCATTCTTCCCTGATCCGGGTGAACGACGGAATGGCGCGAGCGAAGAACAGCTACTTCACCATACTTGGCGTGCCCATTCTCTTCCTGCCCTATGTCACCCACCCGTTGGACACCACGAGCCGGGCGAGCGGCTTGCTGATTCCCATCGTCGGTACGTCGTCCACCAAGGGGACCATCGTCGGCGAGTCGATCTACATGGTCATCAATCGCAGCATGGATGCCACCTTCGGCACGCAATACTTCTCCAAGCGCGGCTGGTCGCCCAGCGCCGAGTTCCGCTATCGCGGACGCGGAGAGGATTTTGCCTCCGCCCACGTTACTGCTTTGTGGGACCGGGGATTGGCGCCCACCTATCTCAACCAGGGCGGCCAGGACATCCTCTTTAGCGGCCGGCGCGACTTTGACCTGGACGAGCACACTCGTGCCGTGGCCACCGGCGAGTATCTTAGCTCGTATGTCTATCGCGAGGCATTTGCCGAATCCTTCGCGCTCGCGGTCGCCTCTCAGGTGACGTCTTCGGCGTTCGTGACTCACAATGACGGCAGCCGTTCGGAGAGCATTCGCTTCGACCGCTATCAGAACTTCGAAGGCATCACCCAGGTGGGGAACATCTACCAAACCCCGCAGATCCGGATCCTCCATGTGCCTAGCCTCGATTTCGACATTGTCGATCAGCCGCTCCGGCCCACGTTCCTGCCCACGCCTTTGCGATGGAGCGTAGACGGTTCGGCAGCCGGGCTGAGCCGCAGCGAGCCGGGTTTCAAGACTGGCGAGGTTGGGCGCTTCGATCTTTACCCTCACCTCTCGCTGCCTCTGCACCTGGATGGCTGGACCCTGCGGCCGGAAGTGGGCGCTCGCGAGACGTTCTACACCCAGAGCCAGATCCCCAGCAGCACGACTCCCCTACTGGGCAACGCTACGGTCAATCGCTCCGATCTGGAGGCCAGTTTTGAGCTGAGGCCGCCGGCGCTGGTTCGGGATTTCAAGGCGCCCGCCCTGGAACGCCTCTTCGGTAGCGAAGTGCGCCATACGATTGCGCCGGATGTGCAGTACCGCTACGTTGCCGGAGTCAATAACTTCTCTTCCATTCCGCGTTTCGATCCCACCGATGTCGTGAGCGATACGAATGAGGTGGAGTACTCGCT
>PLZN01000520.1:4911-5761 GCA_003152195.1 Acidobacteriaceae bacterium | reverse complement strand
GCAGCCGCCGCAGCCGCGGGCGCAGCGGGCCCCGAGCAGCTCTACGCGGGTGAAGGGCAGCAGGCCGAAGCGCTGCCCGTGGTGGAGCAGCGCGTGCTCGACGAGGAGCACCAGATCGGGCGCAACGATCCTTGCTGGTGTGGGAGTGGCAAGAAGTACAAGAAGTGCCACGGCTCCTAGACGGCCGTGGACACGGCGCGGGCCTGTGTCCTCGGTCGCTCGTGTGCCGAAGCACACGTCGCTCCCTGCGCCCTTGGCCCGCTTGGTCCACGACCGTCTAGCGGCAGGCTGACTACCCGCGCGGAGCGGCGTCCTCGGTCGCGCTCGTGAAGGGCGCGAGGCGGCGTCCTCGGTCGCTTGCGGCGGTGGGCGGGTCATCACAGCGAACGCAGCAGGCAGCGCGCCGCGGCGCTGATAGCGTGGAGGCATGGCCACAACGGCAGCGAGCGAGTCCACTCCTCAGCGCCTGGCCGCGATCCGTGAGCAGATGAAGCTGCTCGCGGATTATCTTTGACCCGGCTTCGCTGGACGAGCGCGTGGCGGCGCTCGAGGACGAGATGGGAGCCGAGGGCTTCTGGGATGACTCCGAGCGTGCGGCGGTGGTGTCGGCCGAGCACGCGCGCACGTCGCGGCGGCTGGAGGCCTTCAGGCAGCTGGAGGCGGACGTGGGCGACCTCGACGGGCTCGCGGAGATGGCCGCGGAGGACGCCTCGCTGCAGGAGGACGTCGACGAGCAGATAGCTTCGGTGGAGAGCCGCCTGGCGGCGCTGGAGGAGCAGCGGCTGTTCTCGGGGCCCTACGACGCGGGCGACGCGCTCGTGACGGTCAACGCGGGCGCGGGCGGCACCGA
>PLZN01000520.1:0-4869 GCA_003152195.1 Acidobacteriaceae bacterium | reverse complement strand
GCTTCGCGGGCCTGGAGGTGGCGCCGGTGGTGCCGGACACGGGCGAGGTGGAGATCAACGAGGACGACCTGCAGGTGGACACCTACCGGGCCTCGGGTGCGGGTGGCCAGCACGTCAACAAGACGGACTCCGCGGTGCGCATCACGCACCGTCCCACAGGCCTCGTGGTGCAATGCCAGAACGAGCGCTCCCAGCATAAGAACCGTGAGAAAGCGATGAAGATGCTGCGCTCCAAGCTCTACGAATATGAGCTGGAGAAGAAAAAGCAGATCTCGAAGAAGCTCGAAGACTCCAAGCTGGATATCAACTTTGGTTCGCAGATCCGCTCGTATGTGTTGCAGCCCTACCGCATCGCAAAAGATTTGCGCACCCGGGTCGAGGTTGGCGATGTGGACCGCGTCCTGGATGGCGAGCTGGACCCGTTTATCCGCGGGTATTTGATCATGCGCCGCCAGGGCGGGGTGCCGGCTGTAATCGAGGAACCCGACGACTCCGACTAAGTAGTCCGCCTTCTGCATCCAACTTTTAGAGGGATTGTCTTGAACGAGCCTGAAACCATTCGTATCATTCTGGAAAAAACTAAGACCATCGCCGTCGTGGGGCTCTCCGACAAACCGAACCGCCCTAGTTTTTACGTCTCCAAGTACATGCAGCAGGCAGGGTACCGCATCGTCCCGGTTCATCCTACGGTCACCAAGGTTCTGGGCGAGAAGGCTTACCCGACGCTGGATGCCGCATGTGCGGCGGAAGGCAAAATTGACTTGGTGGACGTATTTCGCGCTTCCGAGTTTGTTCCCGAAATCGTCAAAGACGTGATGCGTCTCAAGATTCCATATCTCTGGTTGCAGGAAGGCGTTTGCCACGAAATAGCGGTTCAATGGGCAGAAACCGACGGCATCCTGGTGGTCATGGACCGTTGTATTTATAAGGAACATGCGCGTCTCGCCCATGCTGGAGCGCGCCGATAGCGCCGCGACTCCACGGGTGGGGTCGAGAAGGAAACCGCAGGTCCCTCCACTGCGCTACCCCGGATTTCCTGTCAGGCTTGGTGGCGTTGGCGAACTTCATGCGGCTTTCTTTACGGAAAGCCGCACACGCGGCCACTGGTGGTGCTGCGTAGCAGGAAATCCGGGTACGCTCCGGTCGGGATGACAAATCTTGGGACAAGTTGGAGAGTTGTGCCCGTGGGTTTCCTTGGTGTTCAGATGAATTGTCATCCCGACCGGAGCGAAGCGAAGTGGAGCGACCTGCGGTTTCAGGTTTGTTGGGGAGCGGCTACAATCTGATAGGGATGATCGAACACCCAATGGCTCCTGGTATGCCTAGCTTTCGCCAATGCGCACTGATTCTTTGCGCCGGCTTGTCTATCGCCGCCGCGGCGGGCGCGAATATATCGGACGTGCCTGCTAAGCCCGTTGGTGCGCCGGTAGCGGGGCCGGTGCGGGTGCAACATCTCACGGTGGAGTTGCTCCCGCTGGAGGGATCGATCCAGCCCGGGGGAAGTGCCACCATCGGCCTGCACTTCACCTTGGATAAGGGCTGGCACGTCTATTGGGTCAATGCCGGCGACTCCGGGGAGCCGCCGAGCATTAAATGGACGCTACCCCCGGGCATCACCGCCGGCGCAATGCGGTTTCCCGCGCCCCGCCGCTTGCCGCTTGGCCCGCTGATGGATTTCGGTTACGAGGACGAAGTGCTCTTTCCCATGACCCTGAGCGCGGCGGCCACCTTAAAGGTACCTTCCACCGCCCAGCTCGCAGGCCGGGTCAATTGGCTGGTGTGCCGCGAGGTCTGCATTCCGGGCAAGGCTGACTTGGCCCTCCCGCTTCAGGTTGCGAGCCAACAAGGGCCCGGCGATTCGGGACGGCAGGCGCTCTTCGACCGTTTTCGCGGCCGCTTGCCGCGGCCGCTGCCGCCCTCGTACCAAGCCGTTTTCGGAGCCACTCCCACTGGCTTTGCCCTGGCCCTTACCGGTCACCCAACCGCCAGTGCCGAGTTTTTTCCCCTGGAGCAAAGCCAGATCGCGAACGCCGCGCCTCAGCCTGTCCGCGACGTGGACGGCGGGATAGAGATCTCTCTCAAGAGGGATGAGAACTTCCGTACGAAACTGACGCAACTGAACGGCGTGCTTTTGCTGAGTGATGGGACGGCCTACGAAATTCACGCGCCTCCCGGCCCGCTGCCGGCCGCCTTGGCGGGGGCAGCGGGTGCCAGCGCCCTTCTGCGGGCCGTTTCCCTGGCCTTCCTCGGCGGCATGATTCTAAACCTCATGCCCTGTGTCTTTCCTGTCCTCTTCATCAAGGGTCTTGCTCTAGTGGAGTCTTCCCGGCACCACCACACGCGTATTCGCGCCCACGGTCTGGTTTATGCCTTAGGAATTCTGGTCTCCTTCTGGGCCGTGGTTGCCGTGTTGTTCGGGCTGCGGGTGGGTGGCCGTCATCTGGGGTGGGGCTTCCAGTTTCAGTCTCCCGGCTTTGTTGCGGTCATGGCGCTGCTGCTCTTTTTTCTCGGCCTATCGCTGGCCGGCATGTTTGAGATTGGGCTCACGGTGACCAATGCCGGTTCCGGCCTGGCTGCGCGCCACGGCTACGCAGGTAGTTTCTTTACCGGCGTGCTGGCGGTGGTTGTGGCCACGCCGTGCACCGCCCCGTTCATGGGGGCGGCCATTGGTTTTGCCCTGGCCCAGAGCGCTGCCACCGCCTTTGCGGTTTTTACCGCGCTGGCGCTCGGCCTCGCTGCGCCCTACCTGCTACTCACCTTGCATCCCGTCTGGATGCGCCATTTGCCGCGCCCGGGCGCCTGGATGGAAGTGCTGAAGCAGTCCACTGCCGTGCCCATCTTTGCCACCGTGATCTGGCTGGTATGGCTGTTTGCGTCCTCGGCCGGATTCGATGCCCTCAGTGCGCTCTTGGCAGCATTTCTGCTGCTGGCGATCGCAGGATGGATCCTCGGCCGCTGGCCGGCGCGAAGGGTGCCCTCGGCCTTCGCAACCGCAGTCATTGTTCTGGCGGTAGCCACGCCGCTGTATACCTTGTGGAAGTTTCCCGCGTCCGATGCAAACCCTGCTGGCGCCGCCGCGGCGTCTAACCACGAAGGCTGGCAGCCTTACAGCCGCGCTGTCATCGAGCAATACCGCGCTCAGGGCCGTCCGGTGTTTGTCGACTTCACCGCCCGCTGGTGCTTGAGCTGCCAGGTCAATGAACGCGTCGTGCTCGATCGCCCAGATGTACGCCGCCGCCTTCACGATTCCGGGATCGTGCTGGTCCGCGCAGACTGGACCCGGCACGATGCCGACATCGCCGGGGCACTGAGTGAACTTGGCCGTAGTGGTGTGCCCACCTACGTTCTTTACCTTCCTCAGGGACCGCCGCTGATACTCTCCGAGCTGCTTACACCAGGTATCGTTTTTGGAGCGCTCGATCAAATTCAGGATCATTCGAAGGATCTCCCGAAACAGGTAGCTGACCTAACGCGGAAACCCTAGCAGGATTTAAGCAATAGCAGTTGAAGTTAACCTTTAACGATTGAGAGGATAAGCCGATGACCCGTCAACGCCTGTTGCCCACCATCTATGCCAACGCACTTGTCGCCGCCCTGTCCATCTTCTTCGTGACCACCCTTTCGGCGCGTGCCGCCCAGATCGGCAGCCAGGCACCCGATTTTCATGGAACTGACTCCAACGGAAAGACTCAGAGCCTGGATCAGTACCATGGCAAGTTTGTCGTGCTCGAGTGGCATAACCACGACTGCCCCTATACGGTGAAGCATTACAAGAGCGGAAATATGCAGTCCCTGCAAAAGCAGTGGACCGCTAAGGGCGTGGTGTGGCTCACTGTCATCTCCTCCGCCCCTGGCCAGCAGGGCTATGTCGATGCCCCACAAGAAAATGCCTATCTCAAGAAGATGGATGCTAAGCCTACTGCGGCTATCCTCGACCCCAAAGGCGCCATCGGTCATCTTTACGATGCCAAAACCACTCCCAATATGTATGTCATCGATCCCAGCGGGAAACTGATCTACGCCGGCGCCATCGACGATCATGCCACCACTGACGTGTCCGACATTCCGTCGTCGAAGAACTACGTCTCCGCGGCTCTGACCGAGGCCATGACCGGCCAAGCGGTGCAGACCCCCGTAAGCCGCCCCTATGGATGCTCGGTGAAGTATTGGCAATAGTGCAGATTGGTGGGCGAGTGATGTTTCTTTCTCTAGTTCGCGCGCGCCGGATCGCCATCGTTGTGGTGGCAACTGGCCTGGCATGCGCAACGGCATTTGCCGTGCAGGCGCCCCCGCAACCTGAGCAGCAGCAGGCCGCGCCCGCTGGCGACCCGCATGCCGCAGAGGAGGAGGCGGCTCAGCGGGAGGCCCTGGGATTTCTCGGCTACCTTGACCTTGGCCGCTACGCGGACAGCTATGCCTACACTGGCATGCTGATCCGCGCCACGAACGACCGGGATGCCTTCGCCCTCCAGATTAAAAAAGCGCGTGCTGGTACCGGTGCGCTGCAGTCGCGCAACCTGATCGACGCCAGCTATGCCACGAGCGTGCCGGGTGCTCCGGAAGGTCAGTATGTGCTGCTTCACTACCAAGCCAGCTTCGCCAACCGGCCAGAGGCTGTGGAGACGCTGACGCTGGCCTTCGCCAAGGGCTACTGGCGGGTGAGCGGTTACTACATCAAATAAGCAAGGCGCTGGTACCCATGGAAGCCAGACACGGATGCAAGTCTGGTTGCGCCCTTGTGGGAAAGCAATGGAAACCAATCATCATCTTCCCAAGTACTCCGGATTTCCTGTCGAAGTTGGTGGCGTTGTCGAAGTCCATGCGGCTTTCCTTGAAGAAAGCCGCACACGCGGTCCTGTCTGGTGCTGC
>PLZN01000301.1 GCA_003152195.1 Acidobacteriaceae bacterium | reverse complement strand
TGTAGAAACTCCAGGCCCAGCACGAGTGCTGGGTAGGGTTAAGAAACGCGACCAGTCCCACAGGGAATCCATTCCGAAGCCGGGTCTCAGCTATCCAGCATCACGGGAGACCGTGACGGCAGGCCGGCTTCTTCACATCTTCCGGGGCGAGGGGCACCCTCCGTTACTCAGCCCGCATCGGTGATGGCGGAGCACAACTTAAAACTCGATCCTTCCCTGAAACGCGATCATCCGGGGCGAGCTGTCGCCGCCGAGACCGACTCCCAAAAGTCCCGTGGGAGGCGAGATGGTGCTTTGCAGAGTTCCAAACCTGGCAGGGATAAAAACTCCTGGAACTCCGGCTTCGACGGAACC
This sequence comes from Acidobacteriaceae bacterium, assembly GCA_003152195.1. GTDB lineage: Bacteria > Acidobacteriota > Terriglobia > Terriglobales > Acidobacteriaceae > PALSA-350. The sequence goes on along the minus strand of PLZN01000301.1, from coordinate 11,419 downwards.
GGGGAGAGCAAAGTTGGGGTGATTGAAGGTATTGAAGAATTGAGTGTCGAAGCGCAGCGACACCCGTTCCGTAATCGCGAAGTGTTTGCTGAGATAGATGTCCGAATCGGTGAAGTGTGGACCCCGGACGGTGTTACGGCCCGAATCCCCGAACTGGCAGCTTGCGGCCGAGTCGCCTCCCGTGCAGGCTCCGGTTGTCGGGTCGACGGCCGAGACAAAGGCTTCTGGATTCAACCATTGCTTTGTCCCCGGCTGCGTAACGCCAGGGTAGGGGCTTTTGCGGTAGAGCGGAACCCCCGGGACGCGGCTTGCAAACTGGGGACCGCTAGCCTGCAAGACGCCATCGTTGTGTGCGGTGTACGGCTGACTCAATACGGTGAAGGGAATGCCGGTGTGAAAGAAGGCCGTCTCAGAAAACGACCAGCCTCCGAACACCTGCCGAAGCGCACGAAGAGAAGAGTGAAAAGGGATCTGATAGATGCCGAAGGCAGAGACATTGTGGCGGACATCATAGTCACAGTCGCCGTATTGCCGGCTAAGTTCGCCCGGCAGCGGCGAGAGAATGCCCTGAGTGGAAAACGCTAACAGGCCACCGTTCGAGACCTCATCCAAACAATGGCTGAAGGTGTAGTTGCCGCGCATCGTCAGCCCGCCTAGCTGCTCGGTGAGGCTGGTTTGCAGGCCGGAGTAGATGCTGTTGGCATCGGTGCGAAACTCATTCACGCTGCCGAAGCGCTGATCGAGTGGCCGCTGGTAAGGGAACGGCGCAAAGCAGCCCGGGCAAACCGTCTGGTAGCCGTTGAGCTGCACCTGGTAGGGTTCATGCAAGCCCCGCGTTCCCACATAGTCGATGCGTAGAGCGCCACGCACGCCGATTTGCTGTTCGACCCCGAGATTGTACTCGTAGTAGTACGGTGTCTTGAGCGTACCGCTGGGAAAGGTGTTCAGGTTCACCGCCAGCGGGCAGGTGGGCGCGCCGGGGGCAATGCCCATGCAGGGGGCAGCGCCCGCGCGGAAAGCCGACTGGAATGCTTGATTTGCGGCGGCAGTAGCATCCACCGCGCTGCCCGGGACGCCCGGCGCAACGCCGATGCCGCCCACCTGACCCGCTAAGCCGCCCACGAACGTGGGCGAGTAGGGCGCGTTGGTAGCTGCCAGGTCGGCGATCTGCGCGGGAATGATGTCGTTGAAGACGCCGAAGCCGCTATGCACCGCGGTTTTCGAAAAGAGCTGGTAGGCAATCGAGACGCGGGGTTGCCACACGATCGGCGGCGTGTCTGGAAAGACATGCTTCACATTCGTCTCGATAATCTGGTCGAGCGGCTGATTCGTATCATGAGAGAGGCTGAGAAACGAACCGGCGGGGCGGGCAAAGAGCCGCTGCTGATTTTCCGGATTGGTGTTCCAGGTAGCGCGCAACCCTGCCGTAAGCGTCAGCCGGGCCATGGGCTTGTAGCTATCCATGGCGTACAGGTCGAGATTCCCATTGGCCACGCGCTCTCTGAATGACACCGGAAACGTATGGCTCGCTGTATAGGCAGCGCCATAAGTGAACTGGGCGAGGTCGTTGTAAACGACCGTAGGCACCGTGCCCTGCCCCAGGTCATAGTTGCTGACGTCGACTCGCCGCGAGTTCACGCCGAACTTCAGCGTATGCTTGCCGCGAGTCCATATCAGGTTGTCGTTGATCTGCCATTGCGTTACCTTGCGGCCCTGAGGATAGGTGTTGTCGTTGCCGCCCAGCGTGGTGAAGGGTGCGTTAGCGCTGCCGCCCGCCAGCACGATAGGGAAGGTCTGCTGTACCTGCGCGAAGTTGTTGGGTTCGAAGATGCTGGCATACCAGCTGGCGCCCGGATTGAATTGATTGACCAGCGTGGGCGTGAACAGGTGAGTGTAGCCAAGGACCAGCGTGCGCTGCGGCTGGGGCGAAAATCCGTTGAAGATCGGATTGATAGGATCGGTGTAGGCGGCCTGCAGTCCCGTGTCCTGCTGGAACCGGTACCAGATACTGTTGTTCGCGTTGATCGTGTGGTCGATCTTGACCACGATGAGGTTCTCCCTATCGCTGTTGTGCAGCGATGCCTGGAGCTGGTTGGCGCAGCCGCTTCCATCAAGCACCGTGCCGGAGGTCGCCGTAAGCACTGCCCCGCTCGCGTCCAGCCGGCAGGAGGCAACCGGAAGAGGCGTGCCCGCAGTGTTGCCGTAGAGCTGAAACATCGACCGGTAGAAGCCAACCTCTCCGGGCTGCGCAGGCAGCACCGTCCCGGTGAGCGGGTCCAGGCCTCCTTGGGGCAACTCTGTCAAAACATACTGCTGATAGGCTCCCGAAGGCACAACAGCTTGCGAGACCACCGGCAGCGCAATGCGAATGCCTTCAAAATGCCCGAAGAAGAAGAGCTTGTCCCCGCGAATAGGTCCGCCCACGCTGACGCCGAATTCGTTCACCACCGAGCGCGGCTTGCGCGCGATGTTGCCCGGCGTATCGTTCGCGTGCAGGAAATAATTCTGTGCATTCAGCAGCGAACCGTTCCATATTTCGTAAGCGTCGCCGTGGAACTCATTGGTTCCTGACTTGGTAAAGTAGTTCACTTGCGAAGCGCCGTAGCGGCCCTGATCGACTGTGAACGAAATCGTATTTACCGTGGCTTCCTGGACCGCATCCAGGCCGATCACGAGGTTGGTCGAGAGCCCGATATTCAGTCCCAGCCATGGGTCGTTGGTGTCGTACCCGTCCAGGATGTACCCGTTCGAGGTGGCGGGGAGCCCGTTAAACTCGACGTTCCCATAGCCACCCGCCGCCTTGGCGTCATTGGAGGAGCCGGCCGTGTTCATGAGCGCACCCTGTGCGAACTGCGCGATAAAAGTGAGGTCCTGGCCGGGATTGGGCAGGTTCTTGATGGTCTTCGCCTCCAGTGTCGTCGAAGTGTCGGGGTTTTCCAGGCTCATCAGTCCCTGCTGCGCGCGAACTTCCACTGTCTGCGAACTGGATGCTGCCTGGAGAGTAAAGTTCAGCGTGACCGTCCGGCCTACCGCAACTCCCGTAGGCTCTGACTTCTGCGCCGCGAAGCTCTTTGCCAGCACAGTGATCTCGTAAGTTCCGGGATTGATCTGAGAGAACAGAAAGCGCCCCTCGGCATTGGTTTGCCCGGCGCGGCTGGCCTTGCTCTCGACTTCGGTCTCAGTGACCGCGGCGCCGGATAGAACGGCTCCACTGCTGTCCCTCACGGTTCCCGTCAGGGCACCCGACGTGCCGCTTTGTGCGAGCAGGGCCGGTCCTGCGACCAAGAGAATCAACAGGGCAGAGGGCAGATGATGGGGAGCCAAACAGAAAATATTTCTATAGCTAATCATAATATTAGGTATAACTAATTTCTGCCATATTGCTACACTAACCCCGATTCACCTCCATGGCAAGAGAAGCGAAAAATTCGGGCTCTCCGCGCAAGGCCGGCCCGGTGAGCCGGCCCGCCGCTCACAGCAGTGAAGCGGTAGACGACTATCTGAAGGCAATCTTTTGGCTGAGCGGCCCGGAGGAGCGCCGGGTGGCAAGCAATGAAATTGCCGCGTATTTGCGCATCACCACCGCATCCGTGACCAACATGCTGCAGAAGCTGGCGGCCGCCCGGCCGCCTCTAGTCAGCTACCAGAAGCATCACGGCGTGCAGCTGGCCGATCCTGGAAAGCTAAGGGCGCGAGAGATTGTGCGTCATCACCGCCTGGTGGAAACGTTTCTCCATGATGTTCTTGGGTACGCTTGGGACGAGGTGCATCAGGAGGCGGAGCGGCTGGAACACTTCATCTCGGAGAAGTTCGAGGAGCGGATCGCTGCCAAGATGGGTAACCCCCAGTTTGACCCTCATGGCCACGCTATCCCCGCACTCGACGGCTCCATGCCTCAGGTCGAGCAGATGACTGTGCACCAACTCCCAGTCCGCCAGCGGGCCAGGGTGGTTAGCGTCTCGGATAAGGATCCGGAGATGTTGCGGTATCTCGCGGCTCAGGGGATCGGACCTGGCACCCTGCTCACGGTGATGGAGTATCTCCCATTTGCCGGCCCTTACCGGGTGCGCATCGGCAGGAACAAGAGCGAGGTCCTACTCAGTCTCCCTCTCACGCAAGCGGTGTATGTCGCCCCGGCAGAGTGAGTCCCCGGACTAACGCCGCGCCGCAGGGGCGACTCTGCGCATCTCACCTTTTGCAAACACTTCGCCGCTTTTACGGCAGCTCAAGGCTTGCCAGCGCCCTTGGATAAGGAGATTCTATAAGGCATGGATCCGGGCCCGTCTTCAAACTCTGCTTCACAAAACGGCTCGTCCACCCAAAAGCCCAGTCGAATTATCGGTACGGGAGAGATGGCGGACCTCGTCCGCGGACACGACTGGAGTTCCACCTCGCTTGGCCCCATCGAGAGCTGGTCGAAAGAGCTGCTGACGATCGTAAACCTGACGTTGTGCTCGCCGTCGCCGGCACGAACCATGTGGGGGCCCGATTTCATCTTGATCTACAACGATGCCTATCGGCCGATTCCTGGCAGGCGGCATCCGGAAGCCCTGGGAAAGTCAGCCAGAGAGGTCTACGGAGAAGCCTGGCATGTTGTGGGGCCACTGCTGGAGTCCGCCTTTACGGCCGGCGAGACCCTTTTCTACGAGAAGCTTGCTGTCCCGCTCCAGACAGACAGTGGAGTGCAAGACTTCTATCTAAATTACTCCTTCAATCCGATCTATGAGGATGGCAAGATTGCCGGCCTCTTTGGCCCGCTGCACGACGTGACTGGGGAGGTCATCGCAACGCGCAGTCTTCGGGAAAGCGAAGCTCGTGTCTCGCGCATCCTGCAGAGCATCGGCGATGCCGTGATCGTCACAGACGCTGAAGCCCGCGTCACTCACATGAACTCTGTCGCGGAGACTCTGACCGGGTGGACGGTTGACGAAGCCAAAGACCGCCCGTTGAACGAGATCTTCCGAATCGTTGATGAGACCACCAGGCAGCCCGTTGAGAGTCCGGCTGAAAAGGTAAAGCGTCTTGGAATCATAACCGGGCTCGCAAATCACACGCTTCTTATCAGGAGGGATGGGACCGCGACTCCCATCGATGACAGCGGGGCTCCCATACGTGACGATGAAGGTCTGCTTACAGGCATTGTCCTCGTCTTTCGCGATATCACCGAAAGACGACCAGCCGAGCGTGAGCGAGATGCCGTCGGCAAGCAACTGCAACAGGTACTTGATGCCACCACGGACGGCGTGTTGAGTCTGGACCGAAATTGGCGAATGACGTACCGCAACCAACGCGCGCAGGAGATCCTGGAGGCGAGCGGAGAACTGCTGGGCCGGGATTTCTGGCAGACTTTTCCTGGAACGGTCTATGAGGGTTCGCCGTATGTGGAGTATTATCACCGCGCAATGGATGACCGGGTTGCGGGCAGGTTTGAAGCGTACTACGCGGAGCCGCTCAATGCCTGGTTTAGCGTCCTGGCGCAGCCCTCTGACGACGGGATTATCCTCTTCTTCCGGGACGTGACCCAGCAACGCCGGGAAGCGGAGGCATTGCGAGAGAGCGAGGCGCGGTACAGTGCAATTTACAGCACGAGTCTTGAGTACATCGGGCTCCTGACACCGGAAGGAACTATCATCGATTGCAATCGCGCTTCTCTGGCGTTCGCCGGCAATACTCGCGAGGAAGTAGTTGGAAAGAACTTTGCGGAGTCTCCCTGGTTCGCATACACGCCTGGGGCTCCCGATCTGTTGCGGCAATCCATCGTGCGCGCGGCAGCAGGAGAGTTTGTCCGCTATGAAGCGACACTCATCCGGCCATCAGGTGAAATCATTACCTTTGACTTCTCGCTCTCCCCGGTCCGCAATGCGAAGGGCGAGGTCGTATTTCTCGTCCCGGAAGGCCGTGATATCAACGAGCTTAAGCGTGCAGAAGCTGCGCTCCTGCGAAGCGAAAAGCTGGCCGCCGTGGGCAGGCTTGCCTCGTCGATTGCGCATGAGATCAACAATCCTCTTGAGTCGGTCGTGAACCTTATCTACCTGGCGCGCCAACATGCCAAACTGCCGGAGGTCCAGCACTATCTGGATACGGCAGATCAGGAGATCCGGCGGGTATCGATCATTGCCAATCAGACGCTGCGCTTTCACAAGCAACCCTCGAATCCGCAGGCAATTAGCTGCCGTGCTCTGTACACGACCGTACTTAGTATTTATGAAGGAAGACTCAAGAACTCGAATATCGCAGTAGAGATGCGCTTACACACAGAGCAGCCAGTCGTGTGCTTTGAGGGAGATATTCGTCAGGTGCTGAACAATCTCGTGAGCAATGCCATAGATGCCATGCCGTCCGGGGGACGCCTGCTGGTTCGAGGCCGTGAAGGTACCAGCTGGTCTTCAGGCAGAAAGGGGATCGTGCTCACTGTCGCGGACACCGGGGACGGAATGAGTCCCCAGGTTTTGCCAAGTATCTTCGATGCATTCTTCACCACCAAGGGGATCGGGGGGACCGGTCTTGGGCTATGGGTGAGCCAGGAGATCGTAACCCGTCACAACGGTACGCTAAAGGTTCGCAGCTCTCAACGTAAGGGCCTAAGCGGCACAGTTTTTGTCCTCTTCTTGCCCTTCGATGCAGAATGCCGCTAAAGCAGTTTCACTACTTAGCTGCCGGCCGCGACTCGACTCCTACCTGCAGCGCGCCAGCGACAACAAAGGAGCAGCCACTCTCCGCCAGGGCCACGAAGAGGCTCGTCCATTCATCGCTGTTGTGGGGGGCGCCCGCAACCCTGGGGGCGTGAAGAATCGGTACCCACAGCAAAAACATCGTTCCCAGCAAAGTTGCCGCCAGTACCGCCAACTTGCCGCTCACGATGGCCAGAGCAGCTGCGATAAATGCGACGCCGACAAAATAGGCCCAGAACAGGTGGAAGGGTATCCATGCCGTTACCAGTCCGGCAACGAAGCGGCCGTACATAAGGTGTTGTGCTCCGAAGACGACCAGCGATGCGGCGAAGAGAACTCGGCCCAACGGAAACAATATGGTAAGAGGATTATCGGCTCGCTGGGGGAAAGCATTTTTCGGTGTTAAGGTCGCAGCCAGAATGAAGCTTGCGCCCGCCACCATCAGGAGCTCAAACGCGCTCGTCCATGGACCGGGATCGCGGGGAGTGATGAACAGCTTGGGTGCATAGAAAAGCGCGGCGCGCACAAAAAATAATGAGCCCAGGATAATTGCCGTCAACCGCACCTGCTTGCCGGCCGCCAGGCTTATCCCAGCAACGATAAAAACAAACCCTGCAAAGTAGGCCAGCAGGTGGTCCACTGGTGTCCATGGAGGGCCTAAACCCGACCCAATACTGGCGTAAATGAGGTGTTGGATGCCGAAGGCCATAATGGCGAGGCCAAGGATGAAGCGACCCAGTGTGATCGGAGTTTTCATTGATTTATGGACTTTCAAGTTCGGATTCAGGTTAACCGGCGAACAAAAAATCAGCAAACCGTTGTATCGCGCTGCCTTGGGGAAGGGACGAATTATATCCAGGGACCTCCGGCTATTTTCGGCGTACTGATCTGGGCAGGGATATTCTTGCGCGACGAGCGGCTGCGCGCACTCATTCCGCTACGGAGTAGCCCGACTGGGACTGTTACCGAATCGCTCAACTGATTGCGACCGTCTGAATTATTGGACAAGTCCGAAAAAGTTTGCCCCAATGCATTTGGGCGTCTTGGACGGCGTCACGATACTTTCCTTTCGTTCAATTCTTCGCAGCCAGGAATGCCCGTCAGTTTCATCGAGGGGCGTCTAAGCCCGCATCCCGATTCTTGCGCTCGAATTCAGTTCCACAATTCGTAGTGGCCGCAACGAATCAGGACGCACTCGAGGGTAAAGATGGCCAACAGCCTTACTCGATGGATGATTGCGAACCATCGGCGGACGCAAGGAGCGTCTCGCTATTCTCAGTAAACCATTGGCCAAGCTCTTTCAACTGCGTCCGGCGATCGGCCGAGAGCGGCTGGCAGAAGGCGGACTGCGTGATCTTTCTCAAACTGGAGACCACCTTTAATCCCCAGGGGACAGGCAGCGCGTTCAGACGATCGAGAACTGTGTCCAAAATCGTTTTCAGCTCTACGGTTCGCCGGCCGTCCTGACCCGAGGCAGCTTGAAAGACCGCTTGAATCAACTCCGGTAGCGCGCAGGCAACACCAGAGATCATGCCGTCGCAAATTCCTTCCTGCAGCGCATCGACAATGACGGCATCATTACCAACCAGTCGGCTGCAGGCAATGCCCGAAGCGGTGAGAAGCCGCAAGGTCTCCAGGGAGCCGCTTGAATCCTTGACTCCAACGATGTTCTCGCAGGTGCCGATCAGTTCAAGCGTCGTCGCGGGTTCGAGACCAGAAGTAAACTGCGGCAGATCATAGAGCAAGACGGGTAGGTCCACGCTGGCGGCGACGGTGCGGCTGAAGGCGTTCAGGTCGTCCTGTGAATAAGGGAAAAAATGAGGCATGGGGAGCAGCACAGATCGCGCGCCAGCCTCCTTCGCGATGGCGGCAAGCTGAATCGCGGTCTGGTAACCAGCGGCTCCGATACCCACCACAAACTCGGCTCGGCCCGCGATAGTCTCCGTGGCAGCGGAAAGCAGGACGTTCATCTCCGCCGGAGTGGTCAGGCAGAATTCTCCGGTCGCCCCGTTGAAGGCGAAGCTAGTGATGCCGCTGTGTATCAGGAATTTCAGTTCGCGGCGAAGCTCGGGCAGGTTCAGCTCTCCGTTCTCAGAACGCGGAGTCAAAACCGCGGCGCTCACGCCACTCAAGATTCGTTGCATTCTTGCGGAATGCTCCTTGGGAATGGTTAGCGGGTCATCATACACATTTCCCGGCAGTATTGTCGACGGCCTGACGACATGTTTTGCTTCCTTTAGCCGGGCGTTGTACATTTGCCGTGTCCCGCGATTCCACGGAAGGCCAATAGTGAAGGGAACTCTAGCCGAATCGGGCGGCCACGCGCTGGGAGGCGATCAGATGCCGCCGCCCCCCTTTGCCTTTGTGCGTGGCGGCCTGAAGTGAATGCAATTCCGAGTCTTCCCACTTCCGGGGAGGCGCGGAGCGGCTCCGGCAGCTATCGCTGGTGGCTGGTTGCGATGCTTTGGCTGGTCTGTTTTGCGAATTACGGAGACCGCCAGGCGATCTTTTCCGTTTTTCCACCCCTACAAAAAGCTTTTGCCCTCAACCTCGTTCAGCTTGGTGTTATTGGCAGTGCCTTCATGTGGGTCTATGCACTCTTCGGACCTCTCGCGGGATGGCTCTGCGACCGCGCGTCGTATCGCTGGACGATTATCGGCGCCTTGCTCTTCTGGTCGGCCTGCGCGGCGGGCACTGCCTTTACTCACAGCTATCGGGAGCTAGTGCTGGTGCGCGCTCTGGGTGGGTTGGGTGAGGCTTTCTATTTCCCCGCAGCGATGTCGTTGTTAGCAAAATTTCATGGCCGCGATACGCGATCTCGCGCCATGGCCTTGCACCAGTCTGCCGTCTATGCGGGCAGCATCGCGGGGGGTGGTCTCGCAGCGTGGCTGGCGGAGACTCGTGGCTGGCGCAATCCCTTTGAGGTCTTCGGCGCCTTCGGAGCGGCTCTCGTATTGCTTCTGCTGTTGTGGTTGCGGGACCCGGCCGGGTCCGACCCAGTTGTAGCGGCAAAGAGTTCGGGCGAGAGTTTCCGGAGCGGTATTTTTGCACTCCTGGGTAATCCGCCGGCGCTGGTATTGAGCGCGGTTTTTATAGGAGCAAATTTCGTAGCCGTCATCTTTCTAAGCTGGACCCCGGAATACCTCTACCAGAAATTTCACATGAGTCTCGCCCTGGCCGGACTCAACGCAAGTGCGTGGTTGCAGGCCGCGTCGATCATGGGAGTGATAGCCGGTGGTGTTTTCGCGGACATGCTCGCCAGACGTAACGCTGGGGGCAGAATCTTTACCCAGGCAGCTGGACTGCTGCTCGGTGCCCCATTTCTATTTCTTACCGGCTGGACAAGTTCTACTGTCGTCGTTCTCGGTGCCATGACTGGATTTGGCGTCGCCAAGGGGATTTACGACGCGAATATCTGGGCGTCACTTTTTGAAGTTGTTCCGGTGCAGCACCGCGGCGCGACCGTAGGACTGATGAACTCGTTGGGATGGTTCGGCGGAGGTATCGCTACCGTTGCCGTTGCAAAGGCCGCATCCCGCTTCGGATTTGGCGTCTGCCTGAGCGCTACTTCGCTAATTTATGTGTCGCTGGGTTGTGTTCTGCTCGGGCTCGGACGAGCACTTGCCAAGTTTCCGGTCGATTTGCAGAAGCGCCTGGAACCTGCCGCTGAGACTGGGCCGCGCACCTAACTACTTCGATGTTTATGCCTGGCGGATTGCTTGGATCAGCAGTAGCAATCCAACGCATATGAGACCGGCGTGAACATATTTGAGAAAGGCATCTCCCTGCAGGCGACGATTGACAACTCTGCCAAGAAATATGGCTGGAAGCGCGACCGGTAGGGAAATGAGGTAATAGTGCGTTACTGCGGGGCGCCACAACCCGGCGAACCAATATCCGGCCATCGCGGCCACGCTTGCGGGCAAGAAATATCCTTGCAGCGTTGCGCGGAAATGCTGGGGAGACCAACGCCGCATCGCCCCGTATACAACCAATGGAGGCCCGTTCATTCCATAGGCGCCTCCCAGGACGCCCGCGAAAAATCCACAAGCCAAAAGCCATGTGCGGCTGTCGCTGTGCAACTCAGGCGGCTCCTTGCCCAGAAGACAGTATCCGGAAAACGCCACAATCACAATAGCCAATGCAGCTTTGACGAGATGCTGGTGAACGCTCGTCAGGAGCGCAACACCCAAGGGAATACCCAGAAAGGTGGGCGCCAGCAGCCAGCCCGTGCTCCGTACGTGGATCTTCCGCCAGTCCTGTACAACCACTATGGCGGCGATTGTGATCGAGAGCAGAACGGCAACTGGGGCTGCGATCTCGATTGGAATGATGAGTGCGAGCAGTGGGACAGCAATCAGCGCTTCGCCAAAGCCAAAGGTCGATCGAATCAAAGTAGCGAAAAATACAACCAGCAGAACTTGCAGAGTGGCCATCATTGCTCGATGCAGAGATCCATCACGCTCATCCTAAGCCTGCTGCTCCAACTGCAAGACCAACTCTTCCCATTCGGCGGTAAGAGCGGCGTGCTGCCCGCGCAAGTTTTCCAGTAGCCGGGTGATGCGCTGCGTTTCCTCCGTGCTCTCGTAGACGCCAAGAGATTCTTCCGCGTCTGCAATCGAGCTCTCAACCCGCGGAATCTCTTCTTCGACGAAGCTGCAGCGCTCCTGCATCTGGCGCAGCTTGATGGGATTCAGGCGGCGAACCTTGGCGGCTGCGCCATCGAGGGCAGGTTTGTCGGCCTCCTG
>PLZN01000350.1 GCA_003152195.1 Acidobacteriaceae bacterium | reverse complement strand
GGAAGAAGATGATGATGCTCGTCGTACGCGGAGAGCGGCCAGAGAAACTGGTGCTTGGGTGTGTATTCGCGAATTCCGGCAAGGTCTTCGGCATACTCCGCCGCCGCTTCGCGGCCCCACGTGTACGTAACCTTGGCCTGCGCCATAAGGTCGCCTTCATAGCTGCAGTCGGCAAAGACCTTTGCCGGCCAGTGCTTGCCCTCAAGGGTCGTCATCGAGACAATGCGTTTGCCCTGAAACTCCACGCCATTTTGTTCGCGCAGACGCTCGTGAAATTGAACGGTTACTCCAGCATCTCGCAGCATGGTGCGAAAAATCTCTTCGTCTACATGCGGTTCGGAGAGCCAGTTCTCAGGGCGATCCAGGTCGTGTACGCCGTAGTACTCAGCCGCCCTCATGTAGAAGTCGCGAGCATACCCGCCAATGATGGTGTAGTGGCCTAGGTCAGTGGCCGAAAGGCCGCCGGNNCAGCATGCATTGAAGCGGCGAAGAGAGTTCCGGCAAGAACAGCCGTAATGCGTAAGCTATGAAGATTCATAATTGAGCATTTTGCCGCCCGCAAGGCAAACGTAGCAAATTTTGGCGGTAGGTCACGCCCGGTATCCACCCTTTCGTGCTCCAGGCGAGCATATGATGAACGGCGATGAAGCCCTCCTTAGCGCTTGTATCCGCGTCACACCTGTGCATGGAGCGCCGATTACTTTCTTATGGAGCTGAATCGAATCTTTCCAATGAACCAACCCATCCAACTCACTAGAGGAGACTCCAATGCCAAAAGTGGTTCGTTTTCATGAAACAGGCGGCCCGGAGGTACTGAGATTCGAGGATGTACCACCGCAACAGCCTGGAAAGGGCGAGGTCCGATTGAAGGTGCAAGCGATTGGGCTAAACCGTGCTGAGTCCATGTTCTATCACGGACACTATATCTATCAGCCGAAGCTGCCCGCGGGGCTCGGTTATGAAGCGGCTGGAATTGTGGAGGCCGTCGGGCCCGATGTGGACCAGAGTTGGATCGGCAAGCAGGTCTCGACCATTCCGGCATTCTCTCTCAACGAATACAGCATGGTAGGTGAAACAGCCGTAGCTCCGGTGTTTGCGCTCGCTGCGTATCCGGCGAATCTGTCGCCAGCAGAAGGTGCTGCCATCTGGATGCAGTATGTAACCGCCTTTGGGGCTCTGATTGCCATCGCGAAGGTTACGAAAGGCGATTTCGTCGTGATTCCCGCCGCCTCAAGCAGCGTGGGGCTCGCCGCGATTGAGATTGTGAAGGCTGAGGGTGGCATCTCCATCGCAACCACGCGCAAAAGCAATAAGAGAGAAGAACTGACGAAGCTGGGCGCAGATCATGTTATCGCCACGGACGAAGAGGATTATGTTGCCAGAGTCGCCGAAATTACCGGAGGAAAAGGCGCTCGCGTGACCTTCGATCCGGTGGCCGGTCCCTTTATCGAGAAACTGGCAGTGGCAGCGCAACCCGGCGGTATCATTTTTGCCTATGGTGGACTCTCCGGGCAGCCAACTCCATTTCCTCTGCTTACCGCTCTTCCCAAAGGCCTGTCGATTCGCGGCTATACATTGATGGAATTCACCCGCGTCCCGGAAAAGGTGGCTATCGCCAAGAAATATATCTATGACCGGTTGGCCGATGGGCATTTTCACCCGAAGATCGCGAAGACTTTTCCATTTGCCCAGACGGTCGATGCGTACAGATATCTCGAATCGAACGCGCAGGTTGGAAAAGTTGTGNNTGTATACACCAGAAGTGAAAATGCTTTAGTCGCTTCGGTAATTGCAGTCCAGCGCAAATAGCCTCACACACGCACCCACCACTCCTGGGATGTCGTATTTGACAGCCTCAGCCGTCGGCTCCCATTGGTGCCGACGCAGCGTCTTCGTGGTGACCGGGCCGATCGAGACTGCGCGGAGACCCGCCGGTAGCTCGATCTGTGCCGCGTCGAGTAGCGTGAAGAAGTTGTTCACCGTGGACGAACTGGTGAAGGTCACAGCGTCGGGAAGCGGCTTCCCTTCTCCAAACAATTCGCGGACTTGGTCGATCGAATCTTCGGGGATGACCGTCCGGTAGGTCTCGACCACGTGGATGTCCGCTCCGTACCGGCGCAATTGTTCGGGGATAACATCGCGGGCCACGGCCGCGCGCGCCAGCAGGACATGCTTGCCTGAGACTCTATCTTTGAGCATGGCGACCACCGCCTCCGCCACATACTGCTCTGGCATTGCGGCCACCTTCAGGCCGATGCGTCCGACGGCTAAGGCGGTGGCGGGGCCAATCGCGGCCACATGCAAATGCTTCAATCGGTCAGCAGGGATCTCCAGGAACCGCATGCGGTTAGCGAGCGCCGCAACTCCATTGGCGCTGGTCACGATCAGCCAATCGAAGCCGCTAATGACTTCGAGCACTGCGTCTAGGCGCGCATAGGTTTCTGGCGGAACAATCTCGATCGTCGGCAGCCGCGACACCTCCGCGCCCTGCGCCTCCAGGGCTTCTGCCAACCGCCCGGCTTGGTGACGGGCGCGTGTGATGAGGATGCGCTTGCCGGCGAGGGGGTGCGCCGTACTCACGCCCGTTTTGCCTCCAGGCCAAGGATGGCGCCTGCGCCCTGCTCCAGCAGCTGGTGCGCAAGCTGCTCTCCCAGGATTTCCGGATCTGTATGGCGCCTCTCGCCCCGGATGATCCTGCTGCCGTCGGCGGACGCTACTATGGCCAGCAGCGAAAGCTGGTCACCGCCGCGGTGGCAGTATGCGCCGATCGGCACCAGGCATCCGCCGCCTAAAGTAGCCAGGCATTTGCGCTCCGCAGTAATGGCCATGCGCGTTTCGATGTCCTCAAGGGGCTGCAATGCTGCGTGTATCGCCTGATCCCCTGCCCTGCACTCGATCGCCAGCGCTCCCTGGCCGGGCGCGGGGCATAGCGCCTCGGGCGCAAATCGTTCGCGGATGGCGGCGGTCTTCTCCAGGCGGTCAAGCCCCGCTGCAGCCAGCACAATCGCGTCCGCTTTGCCTTGCCCGAGCTTGGCGAGCCGGGTATCCACGTTGCCGCGGAACTCGATGTATTCCAGATCCGGACGAAGCGCGCGCAGTTGCGCCTGGCGGCGGACGCTGCTGGTGCCGATGACCGCTCCCGAGGGCAGCGCTTCTACCGAGGCGTACCGCTCCGAGACCAGGACATCGCGGGGATCGCCGCGCCTGGGAATCGCCGCCAGCGTGAATGGCTCGCCCAACTCCGTAGGCAGGTCTTTCAGGCTGTGGACGGCCAGATCGATAGTCTCCGCCAGGAGGGCGTCTTCAATCTCCTTGGTGAACATACCCTTGGCACCGACCGAGGCGAAGGCGATGTTCTGCATGCGGTCGCCGGTGGTGCGGATGATGGCGATGGAAACTTCATGCCCCAGGCTGCGCAGCGCTTCGGCGATGTGATTGGCCTGCCATAGCGCGAGCTGCGATCCCCGGGAGCCGATGCGGATCACCGATCGCGCTCCTCATCGAGTGCGGCGGCGATCAAAGACTCATCGAGTGCCGCTTGCGAACCGGCCTCGAAGGGCTCTTCTCCGGTCCGGCGGGACGCCTGCACGCCGAAGGCCTCGCGGATGGCATCCACAGCGGCGCTGTTCCCCTCGCTGGCGGCCGCTTTGATCGCCTGCACCGGCCGATGCAGAAATTTGTTGACCAGGCCACGGGTCAGCGCCTCCACTGCGGCCAGCTGTTCCGGGGAGAGGGTCTGCAGCCTGCTCGACAGGCGGCGAAGCTCGCCGCGGCGCATCTGCTCGGCCGATTGCTGCAGCTGCACAATCTCCGGGGCCACGTTCAGAGCGTGCAGCCGGCGCTGATATTGTGCCACCTCGGCAACGATCATTGCCTCGGCCAACTCCGCTTCTCTGCTGCGTTCTTTCAGGTGCGACCCGGCGACCGACTGCAGGTCGTCGATGTCGTAGAGGNNGTCGCGCGGCACCGCGATGTCGATAAAAAACATAGGACGCCCGCGCCGCTGCTGCAGAAAGTGCTGGGCGTGCTCCCTGCGGAAGACAGGCCGTGCGGAACCGGTGGACGTGATGATGATGTCGGCCTGGTCGGCGCTGGTGTAGAGGTCGTCAAAGCGGATGGTCCTGCCCCCGAAGCGCTGGGCAAGCTGCTCTGCGCGCTCCTGGGTGCGGTTGGCTACCATGACGGCTCCCGCGCCCTGGTTCATCAGNNTCGCTCATCTTGCCGGCGCCGACAACGAGCACCGTTTTGTTCTCCAATGAGCCGAATATTTTGCGCGCCAGCTCCACTGCCACTGAGGCGATGGAGACGGAGGAGCTGCCAATCTGGGTTTCCGTGCGGACCCGCTTAGCCACGACAAAGGCACGCTGCAGCACCTTATCCAGATGGCCGCGGATGGCCCCTGCGGACCGTGCCGCCAGATAACTGCTCTTCACCTGGCCCAGGATCTGGGGCTCGCCAATGACCATGGAATCAAGACTGCAGGCCACCCGGAAGAGATGGCGAACGGCGTTCTCCTGTGTGTATTCGTAGACGTGCGGGACCAGCAACTCGGGCTCGATGTGGAAGTAACTGCCGACAAAGTCCAGCAGATTTGGTGCATCCGGCTCCAGGCTGGTCAGCAGCTCGACCCGGTTGCAGGTGGAGAGAATCATCCCCTCCAGCACCCCTGGAGCCTGCACCAGGGAGCGCGTGGCCTCCACCAGCTGTTGCGGCCCAATGGCCAGCCGCTCGCGCAGCTCGATGGGCGCGGTTTTGTGGTTCAGCCCCAGCAGGACGATGTTCATGGGGCGGTGAACCTATGCACAGAGCTGAGCTGGTTGGCCGCCCAAACGCTGATCACAACCAGAAAAACCAGGCTGGAGAGGTAAACCGCTCGCCTTCCACGAAGGCCGGCCTGGCGGCGCACGAAGAGCATAACCAGGTAGAGGGCCCACATGGCAAAAGAAAGCAGGACCTTCGGATCCCTGAAATAGACCGGGCCAACACTCTCCTGTGCGATCAACGAGCCGGCCAATAAACCGAGTGTCATGAAAGGGAACCCGATAAGCAGCATACCGGAGGCGATGCGCTCCATGGTTTCCAGGGGAGGCAGCCAAGCCAGAAAGCGGACCTGGGTCTTGTTCTTGAGGCGGCGCTCCTGCACCAGGTAGAGGAGATTGGCGAAGAGGCTGAAGATGAGGGCAGCATAAGCCGCCAGCAGGGCAAAAATATGCAGTGAGATCCACCCGCTGCGGATTTCCGGAGAATGAAACGTCCAGTGGTCAGGACCCATGGCCGACCCAAGCACCAGCAGCAGGGAGAGGGGCAACGCGAAAATGCCGAAAGAGACGGTGCGGTAGAGGACAGCGACCAGCAAAAACGCTCCGCAGATCAGGAGTCCCAGAAGCGACTGCACCTCGTGCATCCCGGCCGGCAAAGAATGGTGTGAGGCGGAGAGCATCTCGATCAGGGAGACGAAATGGAAGAAGAAGGCGGAGACGGCCGCCGGAACGCAGATTCTCTTCCACCCCGGCTTGTTATAAAGCACCGCAGGCAGTGCAGAAATGCTCGCGATGGCGTAGAGGACCGCCGCCACTCTTAACCACAGTAGGAACATGCCGAATCACGCGATTTCTAAGTATAACCGTCCGGCAAGCGGGGGCTTACCGATTGAGTGTTGCTGGAACCGCAGATCCCTCCACACTGCGCAAAAACCGGATCCGAGGCACCCCAACGACCCGCTTCCCTGGATCACACAAAAGCCGGGAAAGTTTGACCCTGTTCAACTTCGGGTCATCGTCCGCGAACAGGCGTGAAGTGCATACATCCTTTTGATCGGCACTTTACTCCCAACCGGTGAAGGGGTATTGCATCGCTTCAAACAGCGGCAAGAAATCCCATCCAAACCTTGATCGCTTCACCGTTCTTATAGACAGGAGATCTGAAAATGGACTATCGCGTACGCGCCGGAGAAATACCGGAAGACCAGACTACCGCCCTCATGGAGAGCTACTCCGCCAAGCTTCCCTCGAGCTTCTTCCTGGGCGCGGCTTTTGCCTCGATCCTGGGTTCCCTACTCCTGAAGACTACGGGCAAACATGATCATGCCCTATTCGTCGGCCAGTGGGCTGCCCCGTTCCTCTTGCTGGGAATCTACAACAAGATGGTCAAGCAGCACGGCTCCGACGCAGACGTGCATCACGAATCCCGGATCGCAGCCTGATTTAAACCCCGGACCGCCAACCCGCTTCCTCATCTTTAATGTTTGAACGCCAGCGTGTCATTCACGATATGCTGGCGTTTTGCGTGTCTATTATCCCTCCAGCCGAAGCCGCCGACGCAGCGACCACCCCCCTGATGCGCCAGTATGCGGCCGCCAAGCGTCAGAATCCTGATGCCCTGCTCTTCTTCCGCATGGGCGATTTCTATGAGCTCTTTTTTGAAGATGCGCAGATTGCCGCCCGGGAGCTGCAGATCACGCTGACGGCGCGGGACAGGGAGCGGACGGTCCCGATGTGCGGCGTCCCCTACCACGCCGCCGACACCTACCTCTCACGGCTGCTGCGCAAGGGTTTCCGCGTCGCCATCTGCGAGCAGATGGAAGACCCCAAGCTGACCAAGAAGATCGTGCGCCGCGAGGTCACAAGGGTGCTGACGCCGGGCACGGCGGTGGATCCGGCCCTGGCTTCGGAACGAAACAATTTTCTGGCTGCGTTGCATCTTGCGGGCTCGGATGCGGCGCTCGCTCTTCTGGATCTCTCCACCGGCGACTTTCGGGCCACGGAGTTCCTCGGGCCCGGGAGCATCGGCTTTTGCATCGACGAGCTGATCAAGGCGCAGCCGGCTGAGTTGTTGCTTTCCACCGGATTGCCGGTGCTCGACCCACAGATAGAAGCAGAGCTCGAGAAGATTGGAACCAAGACCCGGTTGGAGGAATGGGTCTTTACCCCGGATTACGCCGTTCCCCTGCTAGAAAGACAGATGGGGGCAAATTCGCTGGAAGGCTTTGGTCTGGGTGGGCGCACCGCAGCCTCGATTGCCGCAGGCGCCGTAGTGCACTACGCCCGCAGCACGCAGCAGATCGAATTGCAGCACATCAACGGCATCCGCTACTACGAGCGGGCGGACAATCTGCAGCTCGATGCCGTGACCGTGCGCAACCTGGAGCTGATTGATCCGCTCTTCTCCGGCGGCGCAAGCGAGGCTACCCTCTACGCCAACCTCGACTGCTGCATGACCCCGATGGGCAAACGGCTGCTGCGGGCATCACTGGGGCGACCGCTCATCGACCGCAGCGAGATCGAGTCGCGGCTGGATGCAGTGGGCGTCGCGGAGCATAATCTGATCGACCGCGAGCAACTGCGCAAGACGCTGGGGTCGATCCAGGATATGGAGCGGATGCTCTCCCGTATTTCGCTCGACAGCGCAGGACCCCGGGATGCGGCGGGATTGGCTGCTTCCCTGGCCCGGCTGCCCGCCCTTCATGCCGGGCTGCAGCGGCTCGCGGCCCCACGATGGTCTACGTGCGCGGCGCGGCTGGACCTGCTCGAGGACCTGCGGGAACGGCTGCAGCGAACCCTGATGCCGGAGCCGCCCGCAACCCTGGCCGACGGGGGCGCCATCGCGGCCGGCGTCGATGCGGAGCTGGACGAGCTGCGCTCGCTCGGCGCCAACGCCCGCCAATCCATCACCACCATCGAGGAGCGGGAGCGGAAGCGCACCGGCATCCATTCCTTAAAGGTTCGCTTTAACTCTGTCTTCGGATATTCGATCGAGATCACGCGCTCAAACCTGGCGCTGGTGCCCGCGGACTACGAACGTAAGCAGACCCTGGCCAACGCAGAACGCTTCACCACCCCGGAGCTGAAGCAGTATGAAGTCAGCGTGCTCACCGCCCACGAGCGGTCGATCGAAATTGAGAAGCGCCTCTTTAGCGAGCTGCGCCAGATCATCCTGCAAGCGGCTGGCCGCATTCGCATCACCAGCGGCGTGATAGCCGAGGTGGATCTGCTGGCAAATTTCGCCCACCTGGCCGCGCTGCGAAATTATGTGCGCCCGCGGATTGCACAGTCTGCGGTGCTGGAGACGGTGGGCGCCCGCCATCCCGTGGTCGAGTGCCTGCTGCAGGCCGCAGGGCAGACCAAGTTCGTCGCCAACGACCTCTATGTCGAGACCGGCGGCCCCAGCCTGCTGCTGATCACCGGGCCGAACATGGGCGGCAAGTCCACCTATCTGCGGCAGGCGGCGCTCCTGGTTATCATGGCGCAAATGGGCTGTTTTGTTCCCGCCAAGAGTATGCGATTGGGAATCGTGGACCGGATCTACACCCGCATCGGCGCCAGCGACAACGTGGCGCGCGGCCGATCCACCTTCATGGTGGAGATGACGGAGACGGCCACCATTCTCAACACCGCCACCGCGCAGTCACTCATTCTGCTCGACGAAATGGGCCGGGGCACGGCCACCTTCGACGGGCTTTCCCTGGCGTGGGCTACGCTCGAGTATCTGCATGCGCAGGTAGGCGCCAGGACTCTTTTCGCCACCCATTACCATGAGCTCACGCTGCTGGCCGAGCAGTTGCCGGGGTTGAAGAACCTGCGGGTCGCGGTCAAGGAAACGCCCAAAGGAATCGTCTTCCTGCACGCAATCGAGCCCGGCGCGGCAAGCAAGAGTTACGGCATCGAGGTCGCAAAACTGGCCGGCCTGCCGCTCTCGGTCATCGAGCGCGCCCGCCAGGTGCTGCTGCAGCACGAGCAATCGGAGAAGAGGAATGTGGCCCAGGAGACAGACGCGCCCCTGCAACTCACCATGTTTACTCCGCTCTCGCAGCGAATCCTCGACCGGCTGGAGCAGACCGACACCAACAGCCTGACCCCGCTGCAGGCGCTGAATCTTCTGGAAGAGCTCAAGAATGAGATTCGCGGCAGAGGGAATTCGTGAGGGCCTCTTCCCCGATGACCTTACGGCGCGCGGCCGGGCAGGTGCTGATGGTGGGCCTGGAAAGCACGCAACTGAGCGCGGTGGAAACTGCCTGGCTGCGGCTGCTGCGCCCGGGCGCGGTGATTCTCTTCCGTCGCAACATCGAGGCCGCACAGCAGACCCACGCGCTCTTGGCCGAGGTGAAGCAGGCGGTCGACGCTCCGCTCCTTCGTTGTGTTGATGTCGAGGGGGGTACTGTCGACCGGTTGCGCGATCTGATCGCGCGCATGCCGTCGCCCTTCGCGGTTGCGGCCACACGCAAGCCGGCGCTCTTCGAGAAACATGGCAGGCTCATCGGCCAGGAGCTGCGGCTGCTTGGGCTGAACACGCCCCTCGCTCCGGTGCTTGACCTGAGGACGGCCGCTTCGGAGAGCGTCATGACCAGCCGCGTCGTCTCCGCCGATCCGGTAGAGGTCATTGCCTATGCTAAGCAGTTTCTTAAGGGACTGGCGCAGGAAAATGTGTTGGGCTGCGGCAAGCATTTTCCCGGGCTGGGCAGCGGCCAGGTGGACTCGCACCACACCACTCCGTTGATCGCGAAGCCCTTCGACCTGCTTTGGCAAGAAGATCTGCTGCCCTATCGCCGGCTCGCCAAGCAGCTTCCCATGGTGACCGTTTCCCACGCGGGGTATCCAGATTCCCTTTCGGGAAGCGAGCCGGCATCCACCTCCCGCTACTGGATTACCGAGGTCCTGACTCGCAAGATCGGCTACCAGGGCCTCATCCTCTCCGACGACATGGAAATGGGGGGGATCCTCACCTACATGGGCATCGCCGAAGCTGCGGTTCGTTCGCTCGAGGCGGGGATCCACGGAGTGGAGATCTGCCGCGACCCGGCCCTGGTCTTTGCGGCGTACGAAGCGCTCCTGCGCGAAGCCGAGAGCTCGCCGGCCTTTGCCCGCCTGCTCCGCCGGGCAGCCGCCAAAGTGCAGGCCTTCTATGCCCTGCGCCTCAAGCGGGACGCGCTGCCACCGCCGCCTACCAACAGTGCGGTTACCCAGATGCGGACTGCGGTGGAGCGCTACACCGAGCAGGTTGCGAAGGCGGGGCCGCCATGAGCGCTAGTAGCGAGCTTGCTCTGACGTCCATGACCGTGGCGGGCATCATGAGCGGGACTTCGGCCGATGGCATCGACGTTGCCATCACCCGGATTACCCCTAACCTGATTGGGCCGCCCGCTCCTGATTTGAAACTCCTCGCTCATGCCGGTTTTCCCTTTCCACCGGCTCTCCGCCGCGCCGTGCTGGCGGCGATGAACTCCGAGTCCATCGCGACCGCGGAGCTGGCGCGGCTGAATTGGAGACTGGGACAGGCCTATTCCGAAGCGCTTTCTAGAACGCTGGAGCGGAATCCCTGCCACTTGGATCTGATCGGCTGCCACGGGCAAACGATTTATCACCAAGCCACGCCCGCGCGCTATCTCGGACGAGATGCAGCCTGCACCTGGCAGATCGGCGAGGTGGCGATGCTGGCGCAGCAGAGCGGCGTTCCCGTGGTCTCCAATTTTCGGCCGGCTGACATGGTGGTTGGGGGGCAGGGTGCGCCGCTGGTTCCTCTGCTCGATTACGTGCTCTTTCGCCATGCAACCAGGGGCCGCGTCCTGCAGAATCTGGGAGGCGTCGGAAATCTGACGGCTCTCCCTGCCAACACTGGCCCCTTGCAGGTGGTGGCCTTCGATACCGGCCCGGGAAACATGGTGATCGATCAACTGATGCAGCAGCTCTTCGGAAAACCGTTCGACCGCGGCGGAAGGACGAGTGCGCGCGGCGTGATGATTAAGCCGGTGGTTGATGCGCTGCTGCGCGAACCTTTTTTTCAACTGCGCCCGCCCAAGAGCGCTGGCCGGGAGCAATTCGGTGGCGGCTACGCGGCCCGGTTTCTGGAGGCATGCCGAAGCGCGGGCGGCAGCCCGGAAGATACCATCGCCTCGGCCACGGCGCTTACGGCACGGAGCGTGGGGTTGGCTTATTCAAGTTTCCTCTTTAAAAGCATGCATCCCACGCCGGTGGATTTCGTCGTCTCCGGTGGCGGCGCGCGCAACCAGACTCTGATGCAGATGCTGCGCGAGCAACTGGAGCCGCAGGGATGTACGGTGCAGGCCAGCGACGATCTCGGGTTGCCGGCCGAAGCCAAGGAGGCGGCTGCTTTTGCCTTGCTCGCGTATGAGACGTGGCATCGGCGCCCGGGAAATATTCCTTCAGCGACCGGCGCCGCCCGGCCGGCGATCCTGGGTCAGATCACCTATGTCTAAGCGGGTTCTGTCGTTGCTTGCCTTGTGCGCGCTTGCTGGATGCCGGGGTGGGCGGCCCTCGCCGCAAACGGTGACCATGCTGATTGAAAGCAGCCCCACCAGCCTCGATCCCCGGATCGGTGTCGATGCTCAGTCGGAACACATCGCGAGCCTGATCTTCGACAGCCTGGTGCACAAGGATGCTCACTTCAACCTGCAACCCTGGATCGCCACCAGCTGGGAGACTCCCGATCCGCTGACTTACCGCTTTCACCTGCGGACCGATGTGCACTTTCACAACGGACAACCGCTGACCGCCGGCGATGTGAAGTACACCCTTGATTCGATGCGCAACGGCACGGTGATCACCGCCAAGGCGGGAGCGCTGGCCCACATCGATCGCGTGGACGCACCCGATGCGGCGACGGTGGTCATCCACTTGAAGGAGCCGGATGCGGCGTTGCTGTGGAACCTGTCGGACGGCGCCATTGGGATTGTTCCCATTGGAAGCGGAAGGGATTTTGCTTTTCATCCCGTCGGCAGCGGCCCTTTCCGCTTCGTGAGCCAGCGGCAGGATGATGACGTGGTCCTCGAACGAAATGAAAATTCCTGGCAACCGCGGCCCGCCATTGAGAGGATCCGGTTTAACGTGGTGCCGGATGCGATCACCCGTGCTCTGGAGCTGGAGAAGGGCTCGGCGGATGTGTGCATCAACTGCTTGACGGCGGANNNNTATGGAGAGACCGCGCCCAACTGGCGGAGAGCCTGCTACCGCAGCAACACTGGGCGTGGACGGGCGACTTACAGCAATATCCCTACGACCCGGCGAAGGCCAACGCACTGCTCGATGAGGCAGGCTGGAAGCGGGGTCGAGACGGCGTTCGTTTCCGTCTTGCAATGAAAACCTCCACCGATGAGACCAGCCGGCTGCTGGCTTTGATTCTGCAACAGCAGCTGCGCGAAGCAGGCATTGCTCTGGAGGTAAGAAGCTTTGAGTTCGCCACTTTCTACTCCGATATTTCGAAGGGCGCTTTCCAGATGTATACCCTACGCTGGCTGGGTGGGAATGAGGATCCGGATATCTTCCGCTACGCCTATGACAGCCGCATGTTCCCGCCCCACGGGGCCAATCGCGGCAGATATGCAAACTCAGAACTGGACGCTCTGATCCGTGAAGCCGGCATGTCGAGCGATCAGGCAAAGCGGCGCACGGACTATGTGAGGGTACAACAGATACTCGCGGCGGAGCTGCCATCGATCAATTTGTGGTATCTGGATGCGGTGCTGGTGCATACCCGGAGGCTCAGGAACATTCAGATCTCCAGCTCGGGCAATTTCGATTTCCTGCGGACGGCTACGGTGGCAGATAAAGCGTCGCCATAAAGTCGGGTGCCCCAGGTTCGCCGTGGCGTACCTGGGATAAATTAGGATAGTTTCCGATGCTTTCTGCGGATAGCTCAACTGTCATAGTTACTGCCCCACTCTCTTTCGCTGGATCATTGACTTAGAACCGAAGGTGGGCCTCCGGCCACCTTGATCATCCCAGGTACGCTGGTGCGAGGGGCACCCACACTTTGTTGCCCAATCAGCGCACTCTGTAGAGCACCGACGCATGCGGAGCCAACTCTGTCTTAAGCGAAGCGGCACTACCCAGGTCCTTGCGCGCCCACAAATCGCGGACTGCGTGGCCACCTTCCGGCAGACCTACATCCTTCCAGCCGTAATTCACCTCCTGCGCAGCGTCACCCAGATTAAAGATTGCAAGATAGCCTCCGCCGCCCGAGTCAGGAGCAGCCGTCCATACGGCCACGGATCCATTCCGCGAAAGCTCGCGATTTTCCCGCGAGTGCTGGTCGACCGCGATGACCTCCGGGTTGGTGTAGAGACCTTCCGTTGCCGGATCGATTCTGGTGAGGTTCGAGCCTATGACAAGGGGCGAACGGGCCATCGACCAGAGGGTCATCAATGTCCTCGACTCATCCGCCGTCAGGCGCGAGGAGCGCGCCTCGCCCCACCCCGGCCTGGGACCGAGGTAGCCGAGCGGCAACATGTCGGCGTCGGGCCAGTGCCCGGTCTCGATGTGCGGAGCCCACTTAGCGGTAAGCGCGAATTGCCGCACCAGCCCCGCCGGGAAGGTCTTCCCCTCAGGAGCCGGCCACGTATCCCACATATCGTCGGAGATCCGCCAGAGCTGAGCGTATTTGCGGAGATCCTCCGCTTCGTCGATCGGGGTAGGCCCCGGAGAAAGACTCAGCACGATCGGGCGCCCCGACTTCCCCAGGGCCGCGCTCATCATATGAATCTCATCCGCCTGGTAGGGTTTGGAGATGCAGTCGACCTTGATGAAGTCCACGCCCCAGCCGGCGTAGAGCTTGGCAATGGAATCGTAGTAAGCCTGCGCGGCGGCGTTCGCCTTGAGCCCGTAGTTGTCCGAATTCCAGCTGCAGGTATCGGCGGTATTCGCCGCTTCGGCAGCGTGGAATGCCGATCCGGCGATGGGCAGGTTCTTCTCCACCGCCTCGCGCGGAATACCGCGAATGATGTGCAGGCCGAACATGAGCCCCAGCGAGTGGACGTAATCGGCCAGCGGCTTGAATCCAGCCCCGGCCGCGGCCGAGGGAAAGCGATTGTCCGCTACCAGATAACGCCCGTCGGGATCCATGACAAATCCCTGTGCCGCGCCCTTCTGGCCCGGATTCCGCAGGTACCAGCCTTCATCGACCACAACATACTGCCACCCCAACGGCTGCAGATGTTGATGGAACCAGGAGACATTTGCTTTGAACTCAGCCTCGGTGACGGTCAGCCCGTATGAATCCCAGCTGTTCCACCCCATCGGAGGAGTGGGCGCGAGAGGAGTGGCCGCGACGCAGCGCAGTCCGGCAACAGCGATGAGAATGGCCAGCAGTCGAAAAAGAGAATTCATCGTGCAGGTTCCTCCAGCAAAGCTTCTTATGCGCCCCAGCCAGTCTAGAGGAATTTCACAGGTACTGTGCGTCAGCCAGGACGCGACGTTCCTGCTGTCCGCAAGTGGACGCCGAATGTGGAACTGGGACAGTTCAATTCCTCCTCTCGCAGGCGTGCATTAATAGATTCAATGACTTGTGTCCTGCCCTCATGGCAGTTCGATTGCTCATGTTTTTGTGGAATCAAGGCTCTTCTGGAGGGTTTCATGGAATTCCTGGTTCGGGATGCACGCTACGCGCTGCGCCAATTGCGAAGAAGCCCGGTGTTTGCCGCAACCGCAGTGCTGACCCTGGCGTTGGGTATCGGAGCGAATACGGCGATCTTCACTGTGGTTCAGTCGGTGCTGCTGACCCCACTCCCATACCGCTCCGCGGACCGAATTGTAGCCATCAACACGGTTTGGCAGCGTAAGGATCACGTTAGCCCGCGTGTGACTGGACCGGATTTGGTCGACATTCGCAGCCAGTCGAGCAGCATCGAGGCAATCAGTTACTACCAGGGTGGCGAACTAGGCGTTCAGATGCACGACCATGCCGCCTTTACCGGCGTCAGCGCGGTCAATGCCGGCTTTGCGCGGGTGTTCGGCGTGACCCCGGATGCGGGCCGATGGTTCACCGACGCAGAGGCCAAGCGATCGGCGGTCGTGAGCGAAACATTCGCGCGCAATAACTTTGGCAGCGTGCCGGCTGCGATGGGGCAGGTGCTGCGCGTGGCAGGGCAGCCGCTTGAAATAGTAGGCGTGCTTCCGGCAGGGTTTAACTTCCCCAACCACACGCAGGTGTGGATGTGCTATCCATGGCAGCCCGAATCTATGGAGCGCACCGCTTTCAATTATCAGGCGGTGGCGAAGCTCAAACACGGCGTGCCGGTTGCGAGCGCGCAGGCGGAGCTGGACGGCATCGCCATGCGGCTTGAGACGGCGTACCCGGAGAGCAACAAGGACAAGGGCTTTCAAGTTGTGCCCTTGCAGGAGCAATTGGCCGGGCACGTGCGGCCTATGCTCTTGCTGCTGATGTCCACGGTAGGATTGATCCTCTTGATCGCCTGCGTGAACGTGACCCACCTCTACTTGGCAAGATCCATCAACCGTCAGCGTGAGTTGGCGGTGCGGATAGCGCTGGGCTGCTCGCGCCGGCAACTGACACAGGTGTTGGTGGTTGAGAGCTTGTTGCTCTCCATCGCAGGCGGAGTGCTGGGTGCAATGCTCGCGGTGCCGGTGGTGCGCTTGCTGGTAAGCCTTGCGCCCGCGGAGCTGCCACGAGCCGGTGAGATCCATTTGAACCTATGGGTGCTGGCATTTACAGCCGGGATTTCGCTCTTGGCAACCGCGGCGGCATCTCTGATGCCCGCCCGGCAGGCGGCGCGAGTCGACCCAATCGAGGCACTTAAGCAGGACAGCTCGCGCGGTTTAGTGGGCCCCGATTCCGCCCGGTTGAGGAATGGACTGGTCATCGCGGAGGTGGCGGCGGCCTTCGTGCTCGCAGTGGGAGCGGCGCTTCTGGTGCGCACGATGCTGGCGCTGCAGTCCACAGACTCGGGATACAAGAGAGCCGGATTGCTGGTGGTGGATGCGGATGCGCCGGCAACGAACCTCGAACAATCGTTGGACGCGACGCGGAAGTTCGCTGCCATCTTTGCCGAATTGAAAGCCGTGCCTGGAGTGGAAGATGTAGCAGGCGTGATGGGTTTGCCTACCGGTAAGTATGGCTCGAATGGATATTACAGTGTGGACAGATTGTCCGTGGATACGAATAACGGAGCACAAGCCGTGTTCAGTCTTGCCAGCCCGGACTACTTTCAGACGATGGGAATTCCGCTGCTGCGGGGCAGAGAGTTTGCCCCACAGGATAGTTACAACGCACCCTTTGTGGCCGTCATCAGCGAGTCGTTGGCAAAGCGGAGCTTTCCCGGCCGCGACCCGATCGGGCGGCAGATTCAGTGTGGCTTAGACGCACCCGGAAAATGGATGACGGTGGTGGGAATTGTGCGCGGCGTACGGCAGGATTCGCCGGCTGAGTTGCCCGGGCCGGCTCTCTACATGCCGCTGGCGCAACATCCTTTCATGGCGACACAGATCAATATCGTAGTCCGTACCGGAGTGGCTCCAGGCGCGTTGATCGATACAGTCCATGCAAAAATCCAGCATGCCGATCCTGCGATAGCGACCCGCTTCACCACTATGGACGCGATGGTTGGGGACTCGATGGACATGCAGCGGTTTCGCAGTATCCTTGTAAGCTTGTTTGCCGCCGTAGGACTGCTGCTGGCCGTGTTAGGCGTTTACGGAACTGTAGCTTATACCGTCGCACAAAGAACATTTGAGATCGGTCTCCGGATGACCTTTGGCGCCCGGAGGCAGAGCATTCTGAAGATGGTTCTGGGGCAAGCTTTGGTCGAGGTTGCGATTGGGATAGGAATCGGACTCGTCGTGAGCCTGGTTGCGAGCCGATGGATCGCCGGCATGCTGATAGGAGTAAGTCCAACCGACCCCGTAAGTCTGGCTGCCGCAGCTGGCCTATTGCTGGTAACCGCAACAGGCGCCGCGCTTCTACCTGCAAGGAAGGCAGCATCCGTTGAACCATTGCTTACACTGCGGGAAATGTAAGTTAGCCCTCGAACTCAGAGGATCGGGATGAGGTCTTTGCCGCGCTGCGGCGGACAGAGGGTAACGGACGCCCCGTCGGCGTTGCGGAGTTCGTCACCGGGCATGAGCGCTTACTCGGCGGGAGGCCCAGGTCTCGCATTTGAGACCTGGGGTTCTCTCATCCTGGGCCTCCCTTGACGTCGCGGTTAACACCCTTCGCACCCCGGCAAAAAGTTGCAATCAAATGAGTCACGCGTCTTAGAACGGGTGGCCCATTCAAGCCTTGTTTTGGCTTGAGTGGGGTAGTTCCACCGGCAGACAGAGTCTCCCCGCTGCTCGTTCGCGTATTCGGATTCAATCTCCACCCGATGAAATACGGCAACAGGGCGATGCACTCATTGAGGATGGTAGCGAAGTCCCGGCGATCCTCCGGAAATGGTCCCGGTAGCTGATCACAAGAGCGTCTTTCAGGACTGATCCGATTCGCAACTAGGAAGCACGCCTTAAGCGGGAGACTTGGGGCGGCTCCAGATCCCTCAGCCACTCTTGACTTGTCGGAATATCATTCACTCAACTGCGAAACCGTGCGCCCGAGTCACTGCTCGCACGGTGATCACATCGCCGAGGCACTTACAGCACTTTGAACTGCAGGCAACCACCGTTGTCGTGCTGTAAGTGCCTTGGCGATGTGAGGTTCCATCACTAGCTTTTATGTACGGCCTCGAACGAATACCCGTCCGGGTCAAATATATCGGCGGCGTAGTATCCCGGATAGTATTCCACTCGTGCCCGNNGCTGGATCAGGCTTCCCTTGCTTGATCCAGAAGAACGCCCTCTTGCCATCACCAAATCCCCACAGATCAGGATGATCGCCTTCGCCCTTGTAGGGTAGGAAGAACTTGATATTAAGAGGCTTCAAGGCCGCCTCATAGAACGCCAACGAACGTTCGACATTGCTGACAGTCAGAATCATGTGGTCGAGCATTGTTCTCTCCTTCAAATCACAAGGGCTTCAACGGCCTTTTCACCATTGGGTACCGCATGGATCGCAAGCGGCGGTATGTTCATGCCCTCGGCCCGTACGGTCTGGACGTCATCAATTCCAATGAAGCCCAGAATCTGGCGCGGATACGGCTCCACGGAATCCCAGGATTTCCAAGGCCTTCACTGAAGACTCCACCCGATGCAAGCATCTTGCATATTGGAGATATACGCCTTGTGGTATACACATGCAGGATGATGTGGAGCCGGCTCTAGCCTGCGAGGAACGCTTGAATTTGGTCTCGATATTGCCGCCCAGCCGTCAGCTTCACGCCATCCCTTAGCTGGATCTCATCCGTTCCGCTGAAGAGCGGATGCACTGCAACAATGCGGGCTGTATTCACAATTCGCCTGCGGTGAATTCGCATGAACTGATTAGGGTCCAGACGCTCAGCCAAACGGGTCAACGTCTCAGCCATGAGATATTGCTTTGTGCCGCAATGCAATTGGACATAATTGTTCGCACAGCTATACCTACGCGCAGGCGCCGCGTGAGAACACACCCTACAACCTCTACCACGGCACGCTTGAAGTGGAACCGCTCACGACCTCGACGTCGCGGATAACCTACACGCTTTTCTTCGACAACTCAATGCTGGCCGACGACGCTGCGCGCGAGGCCGATCTCAAGAACCGCCGCACCCGCTTTACGGCCAGCCTGCAGAACATGAAGATCCTCGCAGAGGGCGGCAAGATGCCGCCTCCGACTGCTTCCATCGGTCCACGGCCCGGTGCTGCCACGCCTGCCGCCTACATCAGCCCCAACCCGCATTACATCTCCATCCCCATGGAGATCCAGATCAACGCTCCGGTCGACAAGGTCTGGGCGCGTGTAGACAAATATTGCGACATCGGCGAGTGGGGATTTCCCGGCTGCACCATCACCTCCGGGAAGGACGGCGATTTCGGCGCCGTGCGCACCATTGGCAACGAAGTGCTGGTCGGCAAGACGAAGTACTCCTATGTCTACACGCAGCCCCTGCGCAGCAGCGGCGGATACATTATGTACCACGGCACGCTGGAGGCCCGCGCCCTAACGCCCACAACGACGCAACTCTACTACACGCTGGTCTATGACAACTCCAACCTCGCCGACGATGCCGCGCGCGAAGCCGAGCTCGCCCGTCGTCGCAACACCTTCACCGGCATGCTGCAGAACATGAAGATTCTCTCCGAAGGCGGCACGCTGCCTCCGGGAGCAGTCCGCGCACCAGGCAGGCCGATTGGACAACCTGCGGCACGCCCAAATTAGCGCGGTGAAATGGAGTGAGAACCTGCTGAAGACGGACGGAGTTAGCCACGCACATATTTGTTGAACCAGTCGATCGTGCGCTGCCAGGCGAGGTCGGCTGCGACTTTGTTATAGCGTTCCGGCGTCGCATCGCAGTTGAAGCCATGGACGGCACCAGGGTAGATATACCCTTCGTGCGCAACGTTTGCCGTCTTCAGTGCCTGCTCGTACGCCGGCCACGTCGATGCCAGCCGCGTGTCGAGTTCCCCGTGGTGGACCAGAATTGCCGCCTTAATCTTGGGGACGTCCTCGGTGGCTGGAGGAGAGCCATAGAAAGGCGCCGCCGCCACCAAATCGGCTCCCAGTCGGACGGCCAACATATTCGCGACGCCGCCCCCGTAACAGAAACCGGTGGCGCCGATCTTTCCCGTGCAGTCGGGGCGCGCTTTCAGCCACAGGGCCGCGGCCACCATATCTTCGCCCATCTTCTTACCGTCAATCCTGGCGAACATCTGGCCGCCTTTGTAGTCGTCGCCGGGAAAGCCGCCCAGAGAGGTGAGTCCGTCCGGCGCAAACGCCATGAAGTTGGCGAGGGCGAACCGCCGCGCGATGTCCTCGATATGCGGGTTGAGACCCCGATTCTCGTGGACGACGAGAATGCCGGGCAGTTTCGTCACCGTCGCAGACCGTGTGTCGGCGCTCATGGGCCGCACGAGATATCCTTTAATGCTTCCATTGCCTTGAGGCGACGGGACAGTTTCGTAGGTGGCCTTGATCCTATCGTCGGTCCGGGATACCTGCTGGCCCAAAGCGTAATTTGGCATCAACGCCTCAATAATCGTCGACGCCGCCAGACCGCCTATCGCAAGTCGCTGCACACCATCCAGAAAGGCACGGCGATCCATCTCACCATGAATAAAGAGGTTGTAGAGTTGTACGGCTTCCACCGGCAGTTTGGGTTTGGTCCGCTCCATCGGTTTGGCTCCCTGCGGAGAATATCACGTCTGCCCATAGACATTGGAGCTCAATGCCAGGGCAAATCGCCAATCTGCGGGCAGGCCCCTTGGCGGAGGCGTAGAGCTTGTCAACCAGCTGCGACGTGGAGCAACCGAGCTGCATTCTGGTTGTAAACCTTATGCAAAATTCCATCGGGCAGATCGATTCCCGAAATTTTCCAGCGTCCTTGCGGAGGTATCGGTGCGGGAGCGTAATCGAAGTATTCATCATCCGTCTCTAGAAATCGGAAGTAGATTTCGTACAGGCTATCGTTGAATACCTGCTGCGGAAATTTATCTCCATGCGGCGTAGCATCTGTTCCAAAAACAATGCGGTCCTGGTACTTGTCAAAGAACTTGCCTGCTGCCCTCGGCTGCCGGCCCAGCTCATTCAGACGGGCGGCGATGTCTACGTACATGTTGGGGAAGCGATCGAGGTTTTGCGAAACGTTTTCCAGGTTTTCGGCGAAGTTGCCGACATGTAAGGCGACAAAGTTGGTCTTGGGGTGGCGGGCAAAGACTCGATTGCGTGCTTCCAGAATTTCCGCGTTGGAGGGAAACCCGGGTCTGAAGTAGGACCAATCAGGGTGATTGTTCAGCTCCTCGTAACGCTCATTGAAGCGATCCGTTGACGTGAAAAATGCCAGTGGATCGGATACGTGAATGGCGACGGGCATGCGCAGGCCGGCACAGGCCTCCCACATCGGGTCAAATCGGGGATCATCTACTTTAACCAGGTTGCCTGTGGTCGTTTGCTCGCGCAAAGAGAGGCCGAGGGTCTTCAAAATCTTTAGACCACGGGCGCCTGACTGGTGGGCAGCGAGGATAGCATCTGCCTGCAACTGAGGATACTTCGACTGTTGAAACAGGTTATACGAGGGTTCAGTGAAAGTATAAAAGCGGGTCGGAAAGCGCTTGTCGTATTGGGCGACCGTACCTTGCAGGCCAGCTGCAAAACCGCCTGTGAGGTTGGTCAAGGCAAGAATATTCCTGCGCTCCATGATGGGCAGCAGTTCCTCCGGCTGACCGGTGATCCTGCGTTCCGCTCCCAGGGAAACGCCATTGACTACGTGTGCCGAGAAGGTCAGGTGGGTATGGAAATCGATGACCGGGTATCTGGCTCGCGGCACATGCGTTTCTTTCAAGTGGAGCATGCTTACCGGCTGGTACTTCGCCAGATCAAGCGGTTCCTTGTGGCTCTCTGCTG
Source organism: Acidobacteriaceae bacterium (assembly GCA_003152195.1). GTDB lineage: Bacteria > Acidobacteriota > Terriglobia > Terriglobales > Acidobacteriaceae > PALSA-350. The sequence goes on along the minus strand of PLZN01000350.1, from coordinate 7,580 downwards.
GTGTCTTGTCTGCCGGAGAATCGCTGGTCGATTCGGCACCCAAAACCCGGCGAAGACCGCCAGACAAGATGCCCATTCCGGTCGTGGCCAATAAGCTCCGACGGCTGATCCGGCTCATTCTACCCATCCTCTCAACGATGCAGTTGCCGACGTTCTGCGTCTCTCGGCGAATCTCCAGCATATACCTGGCCGAAAACCTCGATCGTAGAGTTGCTGTGCATCCGCCGGGTTCTGACTCGCCCTGTCCGACGGCTTACCTAGAGGCCACATGCATTGGGAGAAGCGATGGCGTAAGGCGAGTTGGATTTCGCGGTTGGCTAGCGTGGTTGAGGTGACGACACCTGTTTGGCCTGGGCCGTCGGTGATAAAGGCGTCGGGCTGAGGGAAAGCGGGGGACAAGAACGGGGAATGACCCTAAAGCAGATGCCCGCATCTGAGAACACCGAAACGCCGCGTTGGGAGAATAGGTATCAAAACCTGGTGGCAAACAGAACATAACCATATCCTTGCCGCTTGGCATTAGCTTTGCTGCGTTGGGCCGGGAGCGTTTCGTCTGTCACCAGGTTTTTGCAAAGCTCACATGGCCCTTAGGCCCTGAGGCATTGCTTTTCGAAGGCCACCTGTCCCAAGGCCAGTTCGCCTCGGTTGCCATGGACGAGGCGCACCCGAGGGCGGCGGTCTGCTACGTCAGTCTGAATCCCATCCGAGCCTCTGGTGGATCGCCAGAGCTATCATCTTGACAGCGCCCAGCGTTGATCGCGGGGAGCGAACGATCGACAGGAACGACCGGAACACAAGGCGGGGCTCCCCTCGGCTCAGACTGGATCATACTTCGTGTTTAATCTCGTGATGAGCTAGGATCAAAAAGCGATGGCACTCAACCCTCACATCTTGGCATGGGCACGCGACACGGCGGGCTTATCTGTCGATGAGGCCGCGCACGCGCTCGGGTTCAAGGATGCCCATGACCGTACAGCGGCGGAGCGCCTACAAGCAATGGAAACCGGAAAAGAGGAACCGTCGCGGAGCGTTCTGCTAAACATGGCGCGGGCATACCACCGCTCTCTGCTCGTTTTCTATCTGAGCGAGCCACCCCGTACAGGCGACCGCGGCGAGGATTTTCGCAGGGCTCCCGGTTTAAAGCCCCCGGAGTATGACCCTACGCTTGATGCTCTCATCCGCGATATTCGCGGGCGGCAAGGCATCGTAAAAGACCTGCTCGAACCAGCCGAACCCAGGAGGGTGGATTACGTCGCATCAGTGACGATGGATGTACCGTCCGCAGATCTGGCGCACCGCATAACAGACAGGCTCGGCTTTTCGCTCGCCGAGTTCAGGCAGCGAGCGACCGTGCAAGCGGCGTTCGGTTATCTACGCGAGAAGGTTGAGGCGTCGGGTGCATTCGTGTTGCTGCTCGGGAATCTGGGCAGCTATCACACAAACATTCCCAGCGGCGTATTCAGGGGATACGCCATTGCTGATCCCGTTGCGCCTTTTATTGTCGTCAACGACCAGGACGCTCCTGTAGCGTGGGCTTTCACAACGCTTCATGAGCTAACGCATTTATGGCTCGGGGCTACCGGCGTGAGTGGTGGAAGCGTCGACACGCAGCTTGAGAGCTATTGCAACAGTGTCGCGGGAGAAATGCTGCTGCCTGAACCCGAAATGAACGAGCTGCGCTTCCTGCGTCGCGCTTCGCTTCAGGAGGCTATCGGGGCGGTTGCTCAATTCGCCAGCAGGCGGAAAATCAGCCGAGCAATGGTTGCCTATAAGCTCCTGCGCGTGAACGTCATCACTCATGCCAGATGGCGAGAGCTGGACAAGCATTACGAGGATGAATGGATTGCAGTGCAAGCACAGCCAGCAACCAAGGATAAGAGAGAGAGTGGCCCGAGCTACTACGTTGTGAAACGGCATCGGCTCGGACATGCCCTTTTAGACCTCGTGAAGAATTCGCTTGCAGAAGGATTTCTCACACACACGAAAGCGGGACAGGTACTCGGCGTTAAGCCCCGCAATGTAGACCCTTTGATCTACATTGCCGGAATGCGAGGTGGTCAGTAAGTGCTCTACCTCCTCGATGCAAACGTGCTCATCACCGCCAACAGTACCTATTACCCGCTCGATCAGATTCCGGAGTTTTGGAGTTGGGTGCATCATCAGGCTACTTCAACCCGGATGAAGATTCCTCGCGAAATCATGGAAGAGATAGAGGCCGGACGAAAGGACGACGATCCGCTGCTCGATTGGATTTGTACCGCTGAGATCGAGGCCGCCTTACTGCTAGATGAAGCCGTTGATGTTGCCCTTGTTCAACACGCCGTTTCTACGGGCTATGCACCCGACCTTAGCGACGACGAGGTTGAAAAGATCGGGCGCGATCCGTTCCTGATTGCCTACGCGCTCGCTGACCCGACAGACAGAACGGTCGTGACGACCGAGGTATCGAAGCCATCAGCGCAGCGGGCCAATCGCAAGGTTCCCGATGTATGCCAAGCCGTGGGCGCGGTGAGCTGCGGGCCGTTTGCGCTTAACAAGGCGCTCGGCTTTAGAACGGGATGGAAAACATCCGGCTGAGTATCTACCACAATCTCCCGCGCTAATCTGAGTGTCCGAGAGATACCGCGAATGCGATTGGCCACGCTGGCACCCGCATAGTAATGGTGGTGGTTATAGTAGTGGTGCTGGTTCCAACTTGAGCGATTCGCATGCTGGCCAACCGGAAGTCTGGGTCTGAATACAAGGCTCTTACATGGGGAAGATAAGGGGAAGATAAGGGAAGATAAGGGGACCGCCTCCTGCTTGAACTCAAGAACTCAAGCGTGTAACGTCCTCGGTTTGCCTTCGTCATTGCGCTTCCCTTTCGCAATTAAANNGCCTCAAAATGCGTCGCTTCTTGATTCTCTTGGACCATGGCCTTGGTACATCATAACTTCCGAAGGCGTCGCATTCGGCTTATTCCTGCTACTATATCTTCCGTTCTGGCAATCCGTTTCCGATCAAGGCTAGCGACCACTCGCCTAGAACCGTCAGATCCGCTCTGTACGGACGAAATGACGAATCCAAGTTGCAGTTGCCTATTTCGCCGTCGGTAAGCGCCACATCAGCGTCTTGCATCGCTGACGAGTGTCGTTCGTCAGTCCATCTGACTGAGGTCACAAAGGTCACTGCGCCGCGGCTGGCGAAATTCCTAGTGGTGTCTCGGTCCACTCCCAAGCTAAGGTGATATTCCTTGCAGCGCGTGAAGTTCCCTGCATTTGTGACGATAGTCGGGTCACCGTCCAGCAGCCTCAACCGGCCACTTCCACCCGGTTGCCGATCCTGCCGTAATCGTAGGCTTCCTCAGTAACGATTGGAACTTCGAGAAAATTGTCGGTGAGAGGAGGCGATTGAGTCTTCCACTCCAATCCTGTAGCCCGCCAGGGATTCGGCCCGGCGATTTGCCCATACTTGAGCGACCAAATCAGATACAACGCTAGCAGCAAATACCCGAAGGCAAGAATCGAGGCACCGGCAGTGGAGACTTCGCCAGAGCCTCGCCTCCGCCGGCTGGAACCTCACTCTCGAGGAGGTCGCCAAACTCGACTCAGCCAGCGCCGTCACCTCATCTACCCCTACTGGCACCAGCGCCAGTTCGTAAAGAGAAACCCGCCGCCTGTATAGAACGAAGCGTCTCCCTCTCGATCACTCACGGAAATCGGATCCCTCGGTCAAAGCGACCTTTCGTGATTCCGTCTGGCGACCGAAAGGTATACGAATCCGCAGCACCCTCTCGCGGGCGCGCTCGTCTTCAAGGTTGCGCGTTCTAGCGAGGAGCAGATCGTTCAACGAGACCATGCCCACGAGCTGTTGATCTGCCTGTGGGTCCAGGACCGGAAAACGGGTGAAGCCCGACTCCGCCATGCGGTGCACGACTACGCGGAGAGGCTCATCGGCGAAAGCGACTACGGGCTGGCGAGAAGCAATTTCCGCGAGCTTGGTTACTGGAGCCTCGGCTTCCTTTTGTTCAAAGAGCTTGAGTAGCTGGTTGCGAGTGACCACTCCCAGCAAACAATTCCCGGCGCCGACCACCGGGAAGAGATGCTGACCTTTTGGATGCGGGTGGGAGCGAATCAACTCACGCGCTTGCTCCAGCGTTCCGTCGCCGGGAAGGGCAACGATATTCGTCCTCATCACTTCTCGCACGAACAGAATTTCGAGTGGATCGATCCCGTATTCGCGGCTCAGGTGATAACCGCGGCGCGAGATTTTCTCCGTAAGGATGGAGCGCTTGAGCGTAAGCACCGTAAACATGTGGGCGAGGAAACACGCTACCACAAGCGGCAGGAGCATGTTGAAGTCGTGAGTCAATTCCAGGGCGAAGACGATGCCCGTAAAGGGCGAGCGCATCGTACCCCCGAGAATGGCTCCCATGCTGACCAGGGGCCAGAACCCCGGACCAAGGTCAGGGAGAAACATCGCTTCGATGCCGCCGAGAGCCGCGCCCATCATCAACAATGGGGCAAGAACGCCTCCCGAGGTTCCCGAGCCGAGCGAGATCATCCAGATCGCGGATTTAACAAGAAGAACACCGGCAAAAATACTGAGCGGGACGTTTCCCTGGAGCAGCAAGCGGATCGTGTCATAGCCGACGCCCAGGGCCTGAGGAAAAATCAGGCCTCCCAATCCCACGAATACACCACCGATGGCAGGCCACCACATCCAGTGAATCGGCAGTTTTTGAAACAGGTCTTCGGCGGCGTAGACCCCCAGGGTAAGCAGCGCCGAGAGGGCTCCGGCGGCGAGCCCGGCGACAACGCAAGCGGCTATTCCTTCAGGGCCGATAAAAACCGGGTGTGCGGGAACGGGAAATAGCGGACCCAGCCCAAGCAGATAGCGCCGGACAACACAGGCCGTGGCGCTTGCGAGGGCGACTGGAATCGCACTGCGCGGCTTCCATTCAAACAGCAGGAGTTCGACGCCGATCAACACGGAGGCAAGGGGAGCTGCGAAAGTTGCCGACATACCGGCGGACGCTCCCGCGACCAGCAAGGTTTTGCGCTCCACACTGGTGAAGTGGAAGAACTGGCTGATCATCGATCCGAGCGCTCCGCCGGTCATGATGATGGGACCTTCGGCGCCGAATGGACCGCCAGACCCGATGGAGATGGCCGCAGAAAGCGGCTTTAGGATGGCCAGGCGCGGGTCGACGCGACTGCCGTTCATCAATATCGCTTCGATCGCTTCGGGAATGCCGTGCCCACGGATGCGCTCCGACCCATAGCGTGCCATAAACCCAATGATGAGTGCTCCGACGACAGGCACCGCGATTGCGTAAGCGCCGAGATGATTGCCGGAAGGCGAGGCAAACGAAGCGCTCAGTCGATGATAGTAGAAAAGATTTGTAAAAAAGCCGATTAGCTTGAGCAGAAACCACGCAACAAATGCGCCCATCACGCCGATGACGATGGCCATCAACGAAATCGGGATGACACGCAGGGTTGTCGTGAAATCGCCGAGATCCTTCAGGCAGGACTTATCGCGTTTACCGGCGGATTGCTGAGTCACGCGGGCTTCCTCCGGTGTCGCTCCGAATGATGCACGACCACCTGCAGTGCCTCGGAAAGCGCGGGCCCCGAAACTCGCAATTCCTCCCGGTGCAGGACAGAGAGCCGGTGTAGCAAGCCCTCGCCGTGCGGAGTGAGTTCAACCAGCACTTCGCGGCGGTCATGGTCGCTGGGCCTGCGTTTCACTGCCCCGTGTTCCACCAGGCGGTCCACGAGTTCCACGGTGCTGTGATGACGAAGGCAAAGCCTCTGCGAAAGTGCCGTGACAGTCGGACGAGTTCCCTCCGGCAACCCCTTGATCGCAAGCAGAAGCTGGTGCTGTTGGGGTTCGATGGCCTGGGATCGGGCGGCCTCTTCGCTGAAGTGCAGGAACTGACGGATGCGGTACCGGAATTCAGCGAGCTGTCGGTAACCCGCAACCGAGACGTCCTTGCAGTGTATTTCCGAGCGAACATTCTGGCCGTTGAAAGCCATCTGGACCACCTACCGTTTGAATCGTATCACGATGGAAGACGCCCTGCCGGCGCGACGACTCACGCGATCCCACAGGAAAGTGCTGTCCCTTTCGAGGCGAAGCGCGTATGCCCGGGAAGCCTACCCTCAGCAAAGTTGAATGGTGCCGGCGCCCCTTTTTCGCGGTGACGAAGGTGGCATCCAGAACTGCCTCCTCCCAGTCCAGTAGTTTGCGCTCATCCAACTGCCCCAGCAGTTTCCGCCAGTCCCGCAACCAGACGCCTCGCTCTTCCCACCTCCTGAGCCGACGCCAGCAGGTGGCACCGTCCGGATACCACTCCTGCATATCGCGCCACCTGGCTCCCGCGCGCAGAATTCACAGTATGCCTTCCAGACGCGCCCGTTTCGAGGTCCAAGGGCCCCTCGTCCATCCTTGGGACGCTCGGGGTCGGGAAACAACGGAGCCAGGATCGCCCACTGCTCTTCGCTCAACAACTCATGCCGCTTCTTCGTACAAAGAAGCTCAGCAACCAACCCGCCTGGCCCCAAAGTCACTCTCTTGAGGCCGAACCTATTTATGCAACCAGTTCTAGGCACACTGCCGGTACAATCAGCAAGCTTGACGATTGCAAAATTCCCTCTTTACACCGATGGTGCGCTCTGAGAACCAGTCAGCCTGTCTATTCCGATCGATCTGCCCACGTTACATCAGTTCCTGGGCGCGTAGATTATTGACCGACTCGCTGAAGAGACACTTCCAGAAAGCCACCGAAATACTCCTCATCCTGACGTTTGAGCAGTAATTAGGAGTGTTCCCAATGGCACAGACGCGCCTAGGAGGTCAGTCGACATTCAGTGTAATAGCGGCGACGGGAGCATTCCGGGTCATGATGGCGCAGCTGGGTGCACTGAAAAGCCTCAACCTGGTCGATAAATGATGGATCGTGGAGCACTCTCTTCCAGAACACGGAGACCTTTGGGTCCATCTCAACCATGTGGAGATGGTCGACCAGGTTTTTGTGGAGGAGGGTCAGGCCGACGGTAACGCCGCCGCAGAAGGGCTCCAAGAGAGCTGTAATCCTTGCTCTTGGAAGCCTCATTCTGCAAGCGGCTGCCCTCCCCCAGGGGCCCCTATCGATTGATCTCGATTGGAAGCCTCTTTGCTTCGATTATTCGTGGCAGAGCCCTCTTGCAGTAAAAGCCAAAAATCGTGCGTGAATGCCTCTAAGCGCGTTTCGGGGTATCTGTGTACCCACAGAAACGAGGGAGACGCGCACGCAGCCTAGTAAGCTGGCGATGGCTGATAGCTATGAGCGCGATGGCTTTCTCTGGCGGCGCTGCTCTCATATCGGACGTTCCGATTCGCCGCGGCTTGTGCGGATCCTTTCGGGAAGGTGCTAGAGCCTTTCCATGAACGAGCGGGTGTTTCGGCGCCCAACGCGGCTTGGTATCTCCAGTCGTTACGGACTGACTCCGTCATTCGTGGTAACTGCATCTCTTTTTTGACGCTGGCAATCGTCGTCCTTGCGGTTTCGATCGGAGTTTTCCTCTTCTTCGTCATCCCAAATATTGACACGCATC
>PLZN01000595.1 GCA_003152195.1 Acidobacteriaceae bacterium | reverse complement strand
ACCAGAAGTGAAAATGCTCTAGCGTTCGCATTCACGGCGACTCGATCCCGCAAGCGTCAAGTGTGATTGTTCTGTCGAAGTAGACCTTGACCTCGGTCAGCCATGATAACGGGCTCTATACTCGGAGCCATGAAGACCTTGTTCCTCCGAGAGCCGCTTTTGTTCGCCGCGGGAAAACTCGCCTTCGGCCTTGCCGTTCCGTCGATCCAGGCTGCCAAGCCCACCCCGCAAGAAGCCCCGGTCCTGGTCCCCATCCACGCGATGTTTGACGGCATGGCCGCGCGAGACGCCGCAGCCGTCAAGGCCTCCGCCTTGCCCGGAACCGTCTTGGTACTGATGCGAGACGGCAAGCCGGCGCGGATGACCATCGAAGCCTTCGCCGACTACATCGCGAAACCGGCGCCGACCCACATTGAGGAGCGAATTCGCGATCCGCTGGTGCGCATCGATCATGACTTGGCCATGGTGTGGGCGCCCTTCGAATTTCGATCGGATGGCAAGGCGGATCACTGTGGAACGGATCTGTTCGCTCTTGTTCGCAGCGATGGCAAGTGGCTGATCGCGAGCATAGCCGACACCGGGAGCAAGGAATGTGCGGCAAAGTAACCGTCGCCCTGACCGCAACGTATAGATATCCAACAACTGGCTCGCCAACTCGCGCAGAGAGCCGGCGGGCAGAATCTCTCCCCACCCTCGCCGCAGAAGCGCGAGTCTGCTCAAAGCGCCTTGCTTCTCAATGCCCGAGGTCCGTGCCCGTTCCCGCAAATCAATCCCTCGGCAGAACAGCGATAGTCCGCACCCCTCCGGCCGAGTAAGGGGAGCCGGCGGCTTCGCTTGCGCTGCTCGGCGTAACCGTAAAGGCGCGCAGCTTTTGATCCCCGCCTGGAGTGATGGCATACAGGTGGTTGCTGCTATCCCAGAACATCAATCCCGGCGATGGCGATACGGGAGAGAAATTGTGGTTGTTCAGCACTCCGGTATAGTGCGTGATCGGATTGCTTCCGTTGAAATGGAAGACCTCCAACCCCTCCGCCCCAGCGACGGCCAGAAGCTTGCCGGAAGGAGACATGGCCAAGGTGCTCATGGCCAACACCTTGGCCGTGGGCATGTTTTCAAAGGTGCTCTTGGTGGTCAGGTTCCCTGACTTGTCAGCCGTGTAGGCCGCGAGCTGCGGCGCACCGTCCGGGGTGGAATCACCGCTGATTGCCTGCATCGAGACAGCGAGGTGTCCGCTGGGATCGGCGGCGGTCAGGTCGCGACAGTAGACGTCTCCACTGTTCTTTGCCGCAGGTGTAGGCAGGCTGACGTTTACATAGGTCAGCAGGCCCGTCCCCTCCCGCCGCAGTCCGGCGAACGTATCCAGGTAGTTTCCCTGGAAATTAATGCAGTCCGTCCCGTAAGCGAATGCGTTATTGGCGAGGAAACTCAGCGGTGAGTTAAACAAAAAAGTCTGCGCGGTGCTGCCCAGAAACTTCAACTCGCCGGTGGATTTATCGATCGTAAACGACAAATATTCCGAGTGGCCGCACAGGCCGCCGACGCTCGCCTCTACGTACAGCGATGCGCCGGTGTGGTCCAGGATCAGCGGACCGAGGCCGTTACAATTTTGACCGGTATACGACAGTGCGTTGATCGACGCCGCCTGCTTAAGGGCGCCATCCGGCGCGATGGAGAAAGAATCAACGTCGGTCCCATTCGTATTGGTTCCGAAGAGATATTTTCCGGTCACTGCCATGCTCACAACGTTGGCGGTAAAAGGCGATCCTTTGACCACCGTGAGCCTTGCGTCTGGCGCGGCGGCGAAGGCCCAGACCCGGTTCGGTTCGCCGCTGGTTGCCGTGGATACATACACATAAGCAACTGGCGCGGTGCTGGTTGATGGAACGGTGGTGTTCGCCGGCTCAGCGCCGACCTGGGCAAAGGCAGCTTGCGTGCAGAGCGCGGCGATCAGGCAGGCGAACAACTGGGTAAAGCGTGTCATCAGGAGTCTCCTAAAATGCGGCCCGTACTTCGCCCGGAATTGTACCGCAAGCCTACGACCGAAAAATGAGCGGAGCCGGGAGGCTTCCGGATCCATCGCGGCCAGGGATGCGCGTTGGCTCGCCTGCGAGCATTTCACTTCTGGTGTATACAGAGTGACCACTCCCGCCGCGGCTTTTCCCCAAGAAAAGCTGCACCTCGCCGCGCTCGCCAGCACAGAGTAGAAGTGAAGATGCTCTAGTTTGATAGACTTTCGCGATGAAACAACGATCCCTCCGTGCCGGCCTCAAAGCCTCGCTCCTCGCTGCCTGCCTGCCGCTCTTCGCCGCTGCCCAGACCCCGGCCGCCCCGGCACCCCCGAATGCGGCTAATGCCCCCGCCCCCGCGCCCGCGTTGCCACCTTACCTCTCGCCCGAGATCCACCCCGACGACACCGTGACCCTCCGCCTGCGCGCGCCCAACGCGCAGAAAGTCGACCTGGTGCTCGAAGGCGCCGTCACGCCCATGCGGCAGGATGCGGACGGTCTGTGGACCGCGACCACTCCTGTACTCGCACCCGAAATCTATGGGTATCGCTTCGTCGTCGACGGTCAGCCGATGCTTGACCCCAGGAACACCGATGTGCGTGACAACCTGCTAACTCTCTGGAGCAATCTCACCGTTCCCGGCACGCCGCCCGAGGCGTGGGAATTGCAGTCCCTCCCGCACGGCATGGTGGAGCACCATTTCTACACCTCGCAGGTCGTCCTGGGTCTGCCCAACAATCAAAGCGATTACTACGTCTACACGCCGCCGGGCTACAATCCAAAATCCCGGCAAAGCTACCCCGTACTCTACCTTCTGCACGGCTACAGCGACGCAGCCGACGGCTGGCCCTCGGTGGGGAAGGCGAACTTCATCCTCGACAGCCTCATCGCCTCGGGCAAAGCGAAGCCCATGATTGTCGTCATGCCGCTGGGGTATGGCAACATGGCGGTGCTCCAGCCCGGGCGCACTCCTGAGCTCAGCGCGCAGAGCGTCGACCTCTATCAAAAGGCGCTCCTCAGCGAAGTGATGCCGCAGATCGAGGCCGCCTATCACGTATCGAAGAAGCGCGAGGACCGCGCCATCGCCGGTCTTTCCATGGGTGGCCATGAGAGCCTGTTCATCGGGCTCACTCACCCCGAGCTCTTCGCCTGGATCGGTACCTTCTCCGCCGGCTTCAACCCCAAAACCATCTCGGAGCTCCCACCGGCCACCGCGCAGAAGGCAAATCTCCGTCTGCTCTGGATGGCCTGCGGCGTAGACGACGCGCTGCTCAAACCCAACCAGACCGTGATCGCCACCCTCAAAGCCGAAGGCCTGCCGGTGACCGCCATCGAAACCCCAGGGCACCACCAATGGCCTGTCTGGCGCGACAATCTCATCCACTTTGCTCCGCTGCTTTTTCAGAAGTAGCGTGATCTGGAGACATCCGGGCCAGCCGCATTTGGCTCATGGCCAGCAGAGCCCGATCGATCCGGCGCAGCCAGAGCGACTGCACTTTGCGATACCTTTCCCCGAACCCCATAAAGGGCAATTCGCGATGACGGCATCGAGCGCACAGCGGGTTCTATCGGGCACTTAAACCGAATCTGTGCTCCACCTAAGAGGAGATGTCGAAGTGAGCATGATCACTCGTTCGCCTAAAGGTCATGTTTGTGATAAAAGTCCGATGGCTCTAAACGCTGACGCGGTTGATTACAACGAAAAGACTGGTGAGACGGATGCCCATCAAGTCTGACCACCTTGTCCCGAAGGGCTCATGCGCAACGCCGTGGCAAACTATGGGCCATTCTTACTGCCAGCGGTAAACCGTCATTTTGTGAATATAAGACGTGACCGATCCACTGCCGGAACTTGCTCCTTCGATCTGGTATTGGACGTCGATGTCGCCCGCTCCCCAGCCGAGGCTATGCGCAGATTCACGGGTCGCCCCTTCGAAAACGCTGTGAGCGCCGTCCAGGTTGACCCAGTCATGAGTGACGACCCCATTTTCATCGTGATGTAGACCAATCTGGACGTGATGCCACTCGTTGGCCTTCCAGTCTTTGGGATTGCACTTGATATTTGAGGAAAGCCAGTGATCATACTTTCCTGATGTGTAGGCGGATTCCCAGCTACCGGTGACACTGGAGCATTGGGTTCCCAGGATCACCGTTTCGCCATTCGGCATCACCTGGTTCATATCCAACTCTAGGTTCAATACCTCCGAGGGATTGGGGAAGTAGACGTAAGTGTCCAAAACGAAGTACGTTGCCTTGGCGTCCTTGGCAAAGGAGAGGCTCCAACGCTCGCCCGCACGATCGGAGTAGGTCATGTAAAACTTGCGGGCATCGTCATACAAAGGAGTGCTTGCCGGATACACCATCGATCCTCTGGATTCCCCGGGCGTGCCGCCATCATGTCCCTCCGCCCAGCTGCCTGAACCGTCCAAATCACCGGACGAAATGGCATACGAAGGAATGCCGGCCGACGCCGCCGGGGCCGGGGCCGTTGTGGCGCCGACCGTGAATGTAGTGCTGACGGTCGGGCACTCGCCACGACCGGTCCATGATTTGAAGTGGACCGTATGGGTTCCAGCAGGAATGGCTTGGGCTGTGACGTCGATGTCGTAGGGAGTTGCGCCGAGAACGATTCCACTGGCATTGTCGATCGAATAGCCGAAGGATGTGGGGGAGACTCCGTCACATCCGACGTTGTGCGCCCGTATCAATGCAGGAGAGGAGATCCGCGTGCCGTTCACTGGGCTGCCGACCGTGATATCCGACGCAGAAGCTTGGGGGGAGAGCACGCCGCCAGACAAGGCCGCGAGAAGAAAAAGAGCCGGACGGCACATTGGTGCGAGGCTCAGATGCGCATGATTTCTCTGGATGAGGGACATGATGCTCCTTGAGGGAATAAGAAACCTGAGGGAATAAAGTAAGCCTGAGGAATTTAGTAAATAGGAAGATAGGTGAAGATACAAGTAGGCAAAGATTGCATCGTCCGTGTAAAAAACCGTGTAGTTTTTGGGTGTCCGTCATTTGACACAATCTCTGTTGCTAATTGAAACGAGCGTCACCGCATACTGAGTTCTTGGGTCACCAGGACGCAGCCGAAAAACCGTACCACGGTAATGAAAAGTAATTGAGCGAAGTTCGATACGGCGCTACGACCCGTTACACCGCCCCCTCTTTACGGTCCGGGGTAACCTTCGCCATTATCGACAAAGCAAACAACAGGAAAAATGAAATTGCCGCTCGGGAGCACCACGCGGTGGAACTCAAAAGTCTTTCAAATCCCTATTCGCCGCCAGGGAATTTTCACTTTGCCTGCCACCAAACACCGCGCAAATCGTATCTATCGCCGTATGCCGCAGCCGTGTGCAACCATCGCCTTCCGCCAGCGCAGCCATTTTCCCCGGAGTGTCGCAGCGCAGCCATGCCTGGATTCCGGCTAAACCTTTGGTACTCAAAAAGTAACTTGTCGCGCTTATCGCGCTTTCCGCGCAAATTTCGCCGCTCGATCTCAACCTCGCGTACGGGAAGGGAATCGGGCCCGCGCCGTGGATTCCCGTACGACCAGCTCCGGTTGCATCACCACCTGCTGGGGGTAAGGCGCTTTCGGATAATTGATCCGGTTGAGCAGAAACTCCGCGCCCAGTTGACCCATCTCGCGCAGCGGCTGGCGAATGGTAGTCAGGCTCGGAATGCCGAAGGGGGCGCTCAGCACGTCGTCAAAGCCGATGACGGAGACGTCGTCCGGCACCCGCAATCCAGCTTCGTGCAAGGCTCGAATCGCGCCCACGGCAGAGATGTCGTTAAACGCGAAGAGCGCGGTGAAATTCCTGGTGCGCGACAGCAGCGCCTTCACCGGGCCATACCCCAGGGCGGCCGACCAACTGTTCTCCGTCAGGCGAATGAGCAGCTCCTCGTGCAGTTCCATGCCACAGGCGCGGGCTGTTTTCATGATCTCCCGCCAGCGGTAATCGGTGTCGACCGTCTGCTCCTGGCCTTTCATGAACGCAATTCTGCGGTGTCCCAGGTCGGCGAGATGTTTCAGTGCCAGACGAGCCGCCTGCTTGTGGTCGAGCTGGATATTCGTCACCCCGGGCACCGCCTCATGCCCTGAAATGGAAACGATCGGAACGTGCACCAGCGGTGGCGTCGGGGTATTCACCAGAAGAAGGCCGTCCACTGACCGTTCCAGCAACATCTTCGGATATTTCTCCAGCAGCGATGGCTGCCAGAAATGCGAGGCCAGGAAGTAAAAATACTTCGCCGCCATCAGATACTCTTCCACGCCATTCATCACCAGCGTGAAGTAGCCCTCGCTCATTTCCGACACCAGCACGCCGACCGACATGCTGTGTTTCTTGCGCAGCGACCGCGCGAAGTAGTTAGGCCGGTAGTGCAGATCGCTGGCCGCGGCCAGGATCCGCTTCCGGGTGGCGAGCGGGATCGCCTGCGCAGCCGGCGAGTCGCTCACCACAACCGATACGGTCGTCAGCGATAAACCAAGATGATTCGCCAGGGTGCGCAGGGTAACGCGTTCGTTCTTCTCCGGTACTTTTTTGCGGCTCAAAGGTGTGCTTTCAAAAAATCGCTTGGCGAGCGCTGTTTTCTACTATCCCTGTCAAAACCGAAGGTGTCCATAACTCCTCTGTTTTTCTCCTTGATTCGCCTTCGCCGGCATTTATCCGCGAGTAAAAAAAAATTCTTGACAGTTCTGCGAGCATTGGGGTTTACTCAGGCCGGTCTAATTTACAGAAACGGTTTTGCGCTCTAAAGAAACGGTTCTGTAGGGTGTCTTCGGCGGCCGATCGCTAGTGTAGCGGCAAACGAACGAAGCAGTAGGTTGAAAGATTCGATGAAGAGGGCTGGGAAGCCAATTATTTTGCGGTAAGGGGTCTCTATGATTGCGATGGTTAGTCTTTGTGCGTTCGCCCTCTTGTCTACAGTTTGTAACTGGCAGTATTTCTCGGCTACATCTCATTGCGCACTGGGATTTCGATCCCGGCGTGCTGCTCCACGGGGGTCGCGACGCTTCGTTTCTCCCCCGGGAAAGTAGCTGAAAATAAGAGATTTAGTGAGCTAGCTTCCCAGCGCGGAAAGAAGTAGGCTGGCGCCCCCGAATCACCGGCGCCGGGCCAATTCCATTTTGGGAACGATCGGGTATGCAGTCCAGAGAGAGGCACTTGGATACTTCATGGAATTAGCTTGACAGTGTCATAGCCGGGGAATTTACATACCAGTCGATCTCAAAATATGCGCGGTGTTCAAGCGTCGCGCTACAGATTTTTTTGCTTTGCTTTGTTTTGGAGAGGTGAATCAGTGAACGTACGCAGATGGTCGCGGCTTGCCGCCTTCTTTTCCCTTCTTCTTCTCAGTGGACAACCCCTACTAGCCCAAGGCGTTTTCGCAACCCTCACCGGCGTTATCTCCGATCCCACCGGCGCCGTCGTTCCCAACGCAAAAATCGTTCTGACCGACGCCACATCGGGTTCCGCACGCGACACGCAGGCTGACGCGGACGGCTACTACACTTTTGCGTCGGTGCCTGTCGGCTCCTACAATCTGTCGGTCGCGGCCGAGGGCTTCAAGGACTATGCTGCATCGAACATCGCCCTGGGCGGCGGCGAAAAACGCAATGTCAATGTAGCGCTGGCCGTGGGTACTGCTGACCAGACAGTTTCCGTAAACGCGCAAAACATCGCGCTGGCGACGACTGACTCAGGCGAGAGGTCGTTTTCGCTGGGAACCAAGGAACTCGAGAACTTTGTCCAGGTGGGCAGTAATGCCGCCGAATACATCAAGATTGTGCCCGGCTTCAGCGTCACCAACGGCACGGCAAACAAGTCCAACTACAGCGGCCAAACCATCGGTATTAACGGTAACGGAGATTCCGGCAGCCAAAGTCCTCTCAACGCCTCGTCCTCCTACAACGGTTTGCCGACAAACTCGCTCGACATCGTAGCCGACGGCGCGCACGTTTCCGATCCTGGCTGTAACTGCGATACGCCCGTTAACCCCAATGCAGATTTCCTGCAGGAATTCAAAGTGCTGACGTCGAACTTCAGCGCAGAAGACCAAAAGGGCCCGATCCTTATCACGTCTGTCACCAAGGCGGGTGGCAGCAGCTTTCACGGCAGCGGTTTTTTCTCTGCGCGCAACCATTCTCTCAACGCCAATGACTGGTTGAACAACAACAGCGGCGTGAAACAACCGGCCAACGTCTACTACTATCCTGGGGCCACCATCGGCGGACCGGTGATCATCCCGAAATTAGGCTTCAACAAGAACCGCGATAAGCTGTTTTTCTGGACGGGATTCGAATACTACTACCAGGTGCTGGACACGGGTTTGCTTAGGTCGACGGTGCCGACTCCGGGTGAACTTACAGGCAATTTCTCACCTGAGGAAGTAGCCAAAGAAGGCAACAAGACCGCGTCAGGCAAGGCTCCTGGGCAGCTCACCAATGCCGCGATTGCCAAGTTCGGCGGCACCACCCAGTTAAGCCCCTGTACCGGCCCTGCGAACGGATCGTGCCTCGATCCAAATATGCTTGCCTTGGCCAAACTCTATCCCGCTGCGAACGCGGATCCAAATGCCACCCAGGGTTACAACTACACGCAGTCGGAAATCTTCAATCAAAATAACAGGCAATGGACGATTCGCGGAGACTACAGCATAAGCGAAGCTACCAAAGTATTCGTGCGCTACAACTACCAGCGCGAGATTCAGCAGTTCCCGGTTGGTCTCTGGTGGCGGCAAACCAACCAGGTACCGTACCCAAGCGCCATCGAAGGCAAAAATAAGTCGGACTCCTATTCAGGATCGATTACCCATGTTTTCAATCAAAGCATGACCAATGAAACGGTCATCGCATACACCTTCGTCGGTTTCCCCAACGTGTTTGCAGATCCGGCAAAGGTCTCTCGCTCGAACGTCGGCTACGGTTACAAAGGTCTCTTTAATAACGGCGTCCCTCAGATCCCGTCTTTCGGCGGAAATGCAAGTGAGGCAGCGCTGGTCTTCAATCCCGGCGGATTCGAAGCGGGAGGAGCCTCCCAGGGCCTATATGCGAACAAGTGGATGCCCAGCATCAGCGATACGTTCACCAAAGTGAAGGGCGATCACACGCTGAAGGCGGGCTTCTTCTATGAATGGATTCGGAACTCGCAGCCGGCGAACAACGACACCAATGGGAGTATGCAGGTTTCCGTGGGCAATACTTACAGTTACGGCAATGAGTATGCCGACCTGCTGACCGGCAATCTCTCCCAATACCAGGAAACAAACAAGAACCGGATTAACGATATTCACTACGGTACCTACGAGTTCTTCGTGCAGGACTCCTGGAAAGCGACCAGGAAGTTGACGGTGGAACTGGGTATTCGTTTCAGCCACTTTCAGCCGTGGGAGGACGCTCTGGGTTTCGGCTATTCCATCTTTGACCAGTCTAAGTTCAGCCCGAGTTGCGCGTCGTCCCCAACCTTTTGCGGATTCGAGTGGCACGCCAAAGACAGCGCCGTTCCCGTGGGAGGATTCCCCACCCGAACGTTGTTTTATCAGCCGCGGTTCGGAGCCGCTTACGACGTTTCCGGAACAGGCAACACGGTTGTCCGCGGGGGCTGGGGCCGTTTCTACTATCACTCTGGCCAGTTTACGAATGGCCTGGACGCATCGGCCGGGGTAGCGTCCACCACTTTGACGCCGAGTACTTGGGTGGGTTCGACCGGCTGCCCAACCAATCCGACGGTTGGATCGGCTCTCTTTACCGCATACCTATCGTGTCTCAACCTCTCTGCAACGCCCGCGACCCCTTCGGCTGTCGTTGCGAATGATAATAACCAGCCCTATACCGACGGCTACAGCGTTAACGTCGACCAGCAGACGCCCTGGCAGGGACTCCTGGAAGTCGGTTATGTGGGAAATCGCAGCAAGGATCTGCTGAATAATGGCGGGGCCGGCGGGGCCGGCAGCAACATCAACCTGGTTCCTTTCGGGTCGATGCTGTCCGCCACCAATCCGGCGACTGCGAATGCGAACCTTTATCGGCCTCTGCAAGGTTACGGCGACCTCAATTTCGCCGTTAACAACCTCTACCAAAACTACAACGCCCTGCAGGTAAGCTGGATCCGCCATTCTGGGCTATACACCATTCAGACCAATTACACATGGCAAAAGGCCATGGGGATCATTTCGCCTAATATCCAACCTTTCAACCTCGCGGCCAATTACGGAGCATTGCCCTCAGACCGCAGGAACTTATTCAACGCAGCGTACTCGATCGACCTCGGTAACCGGCTCCATGTCAACCGCTTGGTGGACGGAGCCGCGAACGGTTGGCAATTCTCCGGGGTCACGCAGCTCGAAAGCGGGGCGAATATCGCCTACGGTGGCAATGGCTTTGGCGGCAATGCTATTAATGGCAATTACAACGCGGCTTACACCTGCGTAGCGACGGCCGCGGAGATGGCTGCGGGCCATCCTTGCCCGCAATCGGCCGCGATCATTCCCGGCTCTATCAGCACAGCTAATCCGACGGGCATCGCCATCAACAACCAATCCATCTTGGGAACAAATGGGCAGGAGTTGCACCCGTATTTGACCTGCAATCCTAACGGGGTTTCCAAAGGATCGCACCAGTTTGTAAACGGAAGCTGCTTTGCCGCGCCAACGATCCCCGGCCAGAATGGCCCGACATTGCTTCCTGCCTCCTACGGGCCTTCGTTCTTCGATTCGGACCTGGCACTGTTCAAGAACTTTGCCATCTCCGAAAGAATGAAACTGCAAATCCGCATGCAGGCTTACAATTTCCTGAACCATCCGCTGTATTCCTTCCCCAGTGGCAACAGCAACCTGACCCTGCAGTTCACGCAGGATCCGGTGTCCCAGGTGATCACCCAAAACAATGCGAACTTTGGCTACACAACCCAGAAGCAGGGAGCCCGCATTATGGAGTTCGGCGCGAAGTTTTACTTCTAGCTTCGACGCCACCACAAACCAGCACGGATAAGACGTGGGGGCTTCCGGCGTACCGTTATACTTGTCTCGTAACAGAGAACAGTTAACGGTATGCGGAAGCCCGCACTTCTTTTTGCTTCAATCCTCGCCCTAGTCCTCTCAGCCACCGCGCAGGCACAGACGACCCCCCAGCAACTGGTGCAGGACGCCATGCAAAAGCAGCAGGCGGGTGATCTCGAGGGCGCCGTCACAGAATATGAACAATTTCTGAAGCTGCATCCCGAGGCCACCGCAATCCATTCCAACCTTGGCGCCGCCTTGGCTGGATTAGGCCGGTTTCAGGAGGCAGTCCCCGAATACAAAATTGCTCTCAAACAGTCCCCCAAGCTCGCGGGCGCCCGACTCAACCTTGCCCTTCTCTATTACAAAACGGGTAAGATCGACGATGCCGTAACTGAATTGGAAAAAGTTCATGCGGAAGATCCTGCAAACCACCAGGCGGTGCTGTTACTGGGAGACTGTTATCTGCGCATGGGACGCGAGAACGATGTCATTCGTATCCTCGAGCCCGAGCAGCGAAGGTATCCAGACGATCTAGCGGTGGCGTACATGCTGGGGACGGCATTGATCCATCAGAAGCGCGTCGCAGAGGGAGAAGTTCTGGTAGATCAGATTCTGCGCAATGGCGACTC
>PLZN01000324.1 GCA_003152195.1 Acidobacteriaceae bacterium | reverse complement strand
CGTTGTAGAAATAGCCCGGCCCGTAGAAACCAACAGGTGCGCAGGCGTATGGGGCATAGTTGTAGTAGCCGTAGGAACAAACGGGTGGAACACCTACGTCAACCGTAACTTGCGCATTAGCCTTTGGCACCAATGCCAAGGACCCGAGCAACGCTGTAATACCGAGTAGAACCTTGAGTCCATGCATTTTTTTTAACCCCCTTAAGGTGTCTGCGGTTTTGGAATTGCATGAGATACTGAGCCGCCGTAATGTCCAATTCAGCGACAGCAGCTACCACAAGGATGTTAGATTCGATCCTCCCCACTATGTCAGAGCTGTTATCTATCTATATCTCTACGTTATTGACTATAGAGGCAAGGATCACGCCGGTCTGAGCAATATGAAACACGCTTTGTGTTCCCAATGCGGTCAACGTCTGGCGAACCGGGCTAAACGCATCTTCAGGCGAACGCCAAGGGTCACTCCTAGCACAAAGTCTTGCAATCGATACGGGCCTTCACTCCGGCGAATCCTCGGCCGGAGTGTGTAACGTTTGGAGTATCACCATCACTATCTTGATGTTCGATAGATGGCGTGAAACCCAACCAGGTTCATTGCCATCTCGCTAACGGCGATTCACCCGAAATCTTTTTCATCGATTCTTTCGGGGGAGGGACTCGATGAAATGGAACGAAGGGAATCGCCGTTAGAGCAGTTTCCCGATAGGTGTCGGTGAAATGCCGCGCAGGGGCTTTTCGCCAACAAGAGACCCACTTCGCTGAGAGTTCGGATCGAGCACAGACTGGCGAAAGCGAGCGAGCACTTTCGGCGTCTACCGGCAGTCTACAGCCCAACCGAGTGCAATTTGTGCAGAGCAAGGAATGACAAACTTTTGACCCGGGCGTGACATTATGTCGCGGTCAAAGCCGTACTGTGTGCTCAGAATGGGGATCACAAGAGCTGGACTTGGGCGCACTACAAAGCGAACGCTTTGGCAACGGCGTCGTCCGGTATGTACTTAATGGCCAAACCTGTTAACAAAACTTCACCGCTCGATGCGATGAACGAGGCGGCGGTGGAAGCCTCGATCAAAGCGAAAGGTATCGGCCGGAAAATACGGCGCCTCAGGCTGAAGCGTTCCATGGGACTGGTTGAGCTTGGGCAGCGGGTGGGGCTCTCCGCGAGCCTCCTCTCCCAATTGGAGACAGGACGGGTCATACCAACGGTTAGAAATCTGGCGCGTTTAGCGCTGGAATTCAATGCAGACTTCTCCCACTTTCTTGGCGAGGAGAACGAAGCGCCCTTTCGTATTTCTCGAGCAAAGGACCGAAATCGCCTTCTCGTCGGAGAAGAAGGCTCTCCTCTCCTGATTTCGGAGAGCATGAGTGGACTAGTCCCCGATCGAACGATAGCTCCCTGCATTGCGGAATTCTTACCGGGAGCCGGGGAGGGTGCTTTTCATCCTCAGATGTTTCCGGGGGTCGAGTTGGTTTATGTGATTTGCGGTTCGCTGGCTGTTTCGACAGGGATGAGAATGGAGTTACTAGGGACTGCGGACAGCGCCTGGATCGATGGAAACGTTAAGCGCCTGTACCGATGCCATGGCGATAAGCCTGCAAAGGCACTGATCCTCCCTTTTGCGCTGGATTTATGAGGTTCCCGAGGGTACCAGAGTGTCGTCCAACGATTACTCAAGAAGGATGGCGAATTACGCTAAGCTCTGTATGCTTCTTTTCCTACGGCGATTCTCCATGGATTTTTCACCAGTTTTTACGAGGCCGGTGTCCCGTTCTCCATCCGCCGTTTATCGTAGCTTTCAGTCGTTGTAGCGAGGAAACCATGCCCAAGGTAGACGGCGTTGTGCGCCACTGAACGCGATCACCGCGGCTGCATGCTCTACCCCCGGAAGCTGCGCCAGACGGCCAAGAACCTCCTTGTAAAACGCTGCACGAGCTTGCCCTTCTGCATAGGACTTACTGGGCAGATTGACCATTGCGGTCACGGCGCGCTCGGTTTCAAAGCCGCGGTCGATGTGCAGCAGCCGAACCAGACTCGTGATCAACAGCCCGGTCATCAAAACCAGCGTCACGCTGACCGCAACTTCCACGGCAACCAACGTTCTGCGTAGCCGCTTGCTGCTGCGGGACTCGCTCGCCAGCCGCGACTCGCTATGCAGCACTTCCTGTGGCTCGGTTCGCGAGATCGTCCATGCCGGAGCCGCACCCGCCGGCAGCGTTGCCGGCGCGGCAAGCAGAAGGGCGCAGCCGGCGCCTGCCCAGTCCAGATGCAGCGGCCCGCGGAAATCCAGTGCAGGAGGAAGATACCGCTGCATGGCGGGCACAAGGATCGTCGCCAGCAGAATGCCCAGCGTACCGCCCAGAGCCGCAAGCACTGTTGTCTCACGCATCGCCATGCGCAGCATTTCGGAACCCATTGAGCGTGATCGATTTCCCCAGGATCCCCGGATCGCTTTGAAACTGCTGCCGCCAAAGGCTGTCCATCAGCACAACAACGTGCTCGTAACCAGGCTGGGCCTCCTGCGGCGTGAATGCCCGGCCAAGCTGCGGCGCGGAATCGAGCACGGAAAAGATGCCGGGCGTCGCGTTCAACACACCTAGCTGCAGCGGGTGTCCGCCCAACCCCAGCGGCATCGAACCTTCTTCCATCACTGCCATCGATCGCATCGCCTTCAAAGCAACGCCAAGAGGCGTTGACGTATCATCCGTTTCACCCTGGCGGCTATCACCCAGGGAAGCCTCGCGGCGAGGCTTGACAACCCGGTTCTTCGACCGGAATTGTGGCGGTGATTTGGGCGCCGAAAATGTAAGACTGTAGACGGAAGTATTGCCCTCACCCAAATGCCGCAAGACTTCTTCTGCAGAGGCTCTACTTCCATCATCCCCGGACTGGCTGAGCAGAAGAACGATTCGTCGAAAACTTCCTGGCTCCTGTTGGTAAAGGTCGATCACGTAGTTGACCGGCGTCCAGGATTGCTGCGCCATCGTCACCGGCTACGGGATGGGTCAAGGCATATACCACTCCGTCGGATCTGTTTGTGTGCCCGGATCCCTCGCTAGTTCGCCGCGCCGCAAACAGTTAAGCTTAAGAATCAGCTGGCGATCGATCCCGCATACCAAATGCTAGGAGTGTGGCTTTGCGGAAGCACTCTTGACATCCGCCGTGCCTAACCAGGTCACCGCGCCGAATGCTCCCAGCCATGAACCGATTGCGGCAAAGACCACGTAGATGGGATTGCCAGTGTAGCTAATCACGGCAAACGCGGAGAGCAGGTACCAGAGACTGCTCCAGCTTGCGGCGATGCTTCTGCGGCGCGCGGCAACCGCAGCCGTAAAGAGCACGTAGACAGCGTCCGTGGCAGCAGTGGACGCCACGACTCCAATCGCAATCAGCGGATTCGGCGCATGGATCATTCGGCCTCTAGATTTCAGGAAGTGGTATGGATCGCTGAAACCGCAGATCCCTCCACTACGCTACCCCNNTTTACGGAAAGCCGCACACGCAGCCATCGCTAGTGCCGCGTAGCAGGAAATCCGGGTTCGCTCCGGTCGGGATGACAATTCATTTTAGAGAGGGGCGCTGGCTTACACCAGGAATTCTCTGTCCTCAACACGGATCGTGGGGTGCCCGATATCCCCTCTTGCTTCTTCTGGCGAAGCTTCAAACCTTGGTGCACCACGAAGAGCAGAATAATGCCGGCCGGCAACAAGACATAAAACCACACCAGCACGGCGCGTGAGCTGCCCGGCTCGACCGTACATTCCGTGCTCAGGCTTGCTGCATCGTTACCACGCCGGACGAGCAGCACCAAGCGCCACTTGCCGGCTCTTGAAAAATGCACGGTGGCCGCCTGCAAGAGCCGGTTGCTGGCCTGCCCTCGCGAGAGCCGGACGGTTTGCTGCAATGCCCGCTCCGCTTCCGGAGCAACGCTCAAATCAATCACAGAGTCCAGCAGCACTTCTCCGCTGTTCCTATCCTGCACCATCACGCTGAGGTCTGCCGCACCGGCCTGCAATGGCTGCGGCGCAGCGAACAGAGTGATGGTGAAAGGACCGGCATCCTGGTGGAGAAGCATCGTGCCGCCGTCGCCGCGTGCCGCCGTCGCCGACACCCCCAGAACCAGCACAGCCGCGAGCCGGCAGAACGGCTTCATGGATTCATCATCACGCCGCGCATCTGCATTGGCTGCAGCACGATCCAAACACCCGCCGCATAGGCTACGGCCACTGAGGTTGCCCACGGCAACAGGAGCAAGACGGCCCGGCTTGACCGCACAGCCCAAT
Organism: Acidobacteriaceae bacterium; assembly: GCA_003152195.1. Lineage (GTDB taxonomy): Bacteria > Acidobacteriota > Terriglobia > Terriglobales > Acidobacteriaceae > PALSA-350. The sequence continues at coordinate 25,669 of PLZN01000324.1, read as the reverse complement.
GCTGCGCCAGCCTCCAACCCAGGTACAGCGTCAATAGCAAGCCCACATCGAGCAGCAGAAGCTGTACCGACAACATGTTGTTGGCGGACAGCAGCGGCAGTTCCATTTTCCACTGTGGGAGTGCCAGAAAATGCCAGCCAAAGTCTGCGCTCGCCTGATGGATAGCGGGTCCCAGGGCCGCCCAGCCGGTGATGAGGTGAAAGAGCAGATGTGCTGCCCACATAGCCAGTCCCAAAGGCAGAAGCGCCTGCGAGAAGCGGCAGAAGACTTCCCTTCTTGATGGGTTGGCGCGCTCACCGCATCGGCTGAGCCACAGGCCGGCCAGAGCCACCGCCAGCAGAACCGCAACGACCGCTGTCGAAAACACCAGCACCGCTACCAGGCTGAGCAACGGAAGCGGCACAGCTTTCTCCAGAGAGTCACCTAAGGCGCTCAGCCGCGCCGCAACCGGACCCACCATTAACGCGGCATTCGCAAAGGCGCCGAGCACGACGGCCAGGACGAGCACCGCGATATCAATGCGCGACGAGAACCTGCCGATCGATGATCGCACTGGGTCGCGCAGCACATCGCGCACCGGGGGAATGGCGAAGAGCCCGATGTTGTCATGGGGGCACGCCTTGACGCAGTCCATGCAAAGGGTGCAGTCCATATTTCCCGCCTTCTGCGGCATATAGAGCTGCAGCTCGCAGCCACGCTGCTGCTGATTTCCTTGAATGCAGTCATGGGTGGTGCAACGCTCACAAGCCGCCTGGCTGCGCACCTCGAGGGTGAAGGGCGAAAGCAACGAACCGGCAAAATTGAATTGTCCCAGCGGGCACAGATACTTACAAAAACTGGCGCCGCGAAAGAAGGTGTCGACCACGAAGGCGGCAGCAAAGTACGCGATGAGAAGCCAGGCGGTGCGCCCGGGATGATCCCAGATGGCAAAGGCCTCGTAAGACCAGAAGAAGAGGATCATCAACGCGATCGCGATCCACTTGCTGCGCAGCCAGCGCGGCCACTTGAGGCGAGCCAGACCCAACCGGTGCCCGAGTTCCCGGGGCAGCATGAAGGGGCACGACATGCAAAAGATATTCCCCAGCACCAGCAGAGCGATGACGCCGAAGGCCCGCACGTAGGTCCAGGGCAGTACGCCGGCCAGGTTCATCGCGCCCATGGGATGGCCCATGAAACCGTCCGCAATCACCAAGACCGCGGTCACGAACGCGATGCTTTGCAGTGCCATCCTGCCGTAGCGCGCACGCAGCAACCGGCCGATCAGGGGCACCCGCAACAGGTCCAAGCGCTTTGCCGGCCTTGATGGGATCTTGGGCCGCAAGATCTTCGCGCTGCCTGTAATGCTGCGCAAGGCGAGACGGTTCGATTGAGGCGAGAGGAGATGGATCGCAATCGCCGCCACCGGCACAAGGTAAAAGATAGAGCCGATGACCCACATCAGCGCGCCTGCCGCCGCCTGGTCGCCCAATGCGGTTATACCGAAGACCCTCGGCCCGGCGGCATAGCTGGGGTAGATCACCCTGCCGGAAAAGGTCAAGAACGCGGCCAGCCCCGTATTCACCAGATCCGCGCCGATGAGATAGGGCAACAGTGCCCAGCGCGAGCCACGGCCCACGCTGGGCCAAGGCTGGATTACAGGAAACCAGAACAACAAGGAAGTACCCAGGAAGCAGGCGTGTTCCACCTCATGCCACCCGGGTGAGCGCAGCGCCAGTTCATAGGCCCGCGGCACATGCCACGCCAGGTAGGCGATATTCATGGCCAGCCATGCGAATGCAGGACCGGTAACCAGGCGGGCTGCCCGGTGCAGGACCGGGGCGCTGAAGAAAGGGCCAAGACCGTCGCGCACCGCGGAGCGCGGCAGCCCCCGCAGCAGTGGAACCGCGGGCGCGCCCAGAAGCAGCAGCGGCGGCACTACCGACATCAGTATCAGATGCTGTGTCATATGGGCGGTCAGCAGCAGGCCGTCCAGCGTGTCGAGAGGTGAGGCGACCGCGATCCACAGAGCGAACAGGCCGCCGAGAAAGCACCAGGCGCGCCAAGGCGGAAACAGCTCCGGCCGCGACCGGCGAATCCTGCGCCAGCCCCTGAGATAGAGCAACGCGGCCGCGAGCAAACCCGATGTGGCCCAAAAAGGAAAGGCCCAGGAACTCCATACGGCCTGTGATACCTCGTCTGACATCACATAGCTTTCTTATCTTATTGCGAAGCGGAGTGCGGAGGGTCGAGTTCCCCGCTGCTGCTAATGTACCGCTGCGAAGCATCCTGCGCGGGGCGTTGGCCCTCGGGATGCAAGGTTTCGAGAAAGCTGACCAGCGCCGTCACCTGGGGTGGGGAAAGATTCTTTCCGTACGCCGGCATGTTTCCGCCGCCCTGCAGCACCTGGTGCACGAGTTGGTCGTAGGTCAGCCGCGTAGCCACACCGTCCAGCTCCGGGCCGCGCTGCCCCCCTACACCGCCAAGCATGTGGCAATTGCGGCACTGCTTCTCCTGGAAAACAATTTGTCCCTGCCGTCCCAGTGGTGTGGCGGTATGCACATAGCGGACGGGAACGGTATCCCCGCTCCAGGCCTGCATCTCGGGACTCCATGGTGTGTAGGTTCCCAGATTTTGGCACACCGCAAAACCTACCGCGAGCACGGTGATCGACAGCACGGCGATGGGCCGCCGGCGCCAGCTCTTTTCGCCCTCGCCGGCAAAGAGCGGCAGCGCCAGCAGGAAACCGATGCCTACGATCGGAGCGATCAGTATGAACGGCGTCTCCAGGTTTTCCGGGAGAAAGGAAAGAATGGTGTAAATCCAGAGGAAGAAAAAGTCCGGCTTGGGCACGGTCTGGATGATGGTTGGATCGGGCACGCCGGTGGGCCCAAAGGGCCCCAGAAGGGTCGCGCAAAGCGCTACCGCGAAAAGGATGGCGGCGGAAAACATCATATCTTTCCACACCGCCCCGGGTACGAACGGGATGCCCTCCTTATGCGTCAACTCCTTGTATTCCTGGACGTAGGTGCTACGCCTGACGATGCGTCCCGGCATCGGCCAATCGTTGATGCCCAGCACGATCACCATCCAGATGTGCAGCCCGGCAAAGGCCAGCATCAAGCCTGGAATGACAAAGACGTGCAGGGCGAAGAACCGTGTCAAGGTGGGACCGGCGATGATCGGACCGCCCAATAGCAGATTGACCAGCGCGCCGCCCACAAACGGTACCCGGGCTACGATCGATGCGCCAATGCCCAGCCCCCAGTAAGCGTCCTGGTCGAAGCGCATCACCTGCCCGGTGAACGCCATGCCCAGCGTCATCAGGAGCAAAAAGACGCCCAGGATCCAGGTCAGCTCACGGGGAAACTTATACGCGCCAAACAGGAAGACCTGCGCCATATGGATCAACACTACAGCGACCATGAAGTTCGATCCCCAACCGTGCATCGCGCGCAGGAACCAGCCCAGCGGGAGCTGTTGGTTCAGGACCTGCAGACTGTTCCATGCCTCGCCGGCGGAGGGGACATAGACAATGGCGAGTAGGATCCCAGTGGCAATCTGTAACATCAACAGTACAAAGCTGGCGCTGCCAAAGACGTACCACCAACTCGCCGTGTTCTTCGGCACCGGGTGCAGAACCGTTTCCTTGATCGGCCCTTCCAGTTGCAAACGGCGCTCAAACCAGTCGTACGTCTGCTTCAACCAGTGCATTCGGAACTTCCTTTCCGCACTGCCGCGGTGGTCGACAAGGTCGGCATCTGGCCGCCATCGATCATCAATTTCCCGTTTTGCACCTTGTAGTTGTACTCGAAAAGGCCTCGCGGTGGTGGGCCCGCGGCGCGCGAGCCATCCGCGTAATAGACGCCGCCATGGCACGGGCACATAAAGAGTTCCGATTGCGGGAACCAGCGCACCGGGCAGCCAAGGTGTGCGCAGTTGATGGCAAACACTTGAAATGTTGTGCCCGAAATGCGGCGGACCCANNAGGCGCAATTGATGGCGAATACCTGGAACTTCTGGTCCTGCACCCGCCGTACCCAACAGGCAGCCTTACTCGTCGCGCCATCCCAGGGCATGCTCTTGGGGTTGACGAAGCTGGCCAGGCGCGTCTGTCCCAGGGGAAATTGGGAAAAATCCCCTAAGTCGATCCAGGAATCGTAACCGCCATTCTTGCGAATCGGCGCCAGCAGGTAGCCCACCACAGGGGTGGCAATCAACAGAGCCACCGCGGCATTGAGCAGAATACCGATCTTCATCAACAGCGACCGCCTGCTTACCTCCTTCTCGTCGCTCATGGCAATCCTCCTCCGCCCTTTTTTTGCCCATCGGGTTGTTTCTGTGTCGCCTCGGACGCCCCCGCCCGCTGACTGGAGAGCCAAGCCACTACATCGGTGACTTCCTGATCGCTCATCGGGTGCCCAGGCAAAACGTTCCGCCAATCCGGCTGGCCAATATCCGGACGTCCGGCGATGATGACGGTGCGCAGCGTCTGGTCGCTGACCAGGGCCAGAAAGGCCGGCTCCGTGATCGACCCTGCCTTGCTCTTGCCGGCTTGTCCTGCTGCCCCATGACACCCGGAACAATAGGTCGCGTAGACCTGTTGGCCATGAGCCGGGTCGCCCATCCTGTTGCCGGCCTGGGCGGCGCGGAACGGCGGTGGGTTCGCTCCATCGAGCGTACCCGGCTTGTACCAGGCAGCGCGCATACCGTGCACCAGCGCGTCCACCTGCTCATCGGTCAAGCTGCCCCCCGCACTGATAGCGAATGCGGGCATCAACGTGCCCGGTTCGCCATTGGCCACAACCCGATGCAGGAACTGCTCGTCCACCAGCGCCTGATATTTAGGATTGGCCAGAGGATAGGACGGGCCGTTCATTCCCCCCGCGCCGTGACAGGCAGAGCAGTTCTGACGGTAGAGGGTCGCAAAGTCCAACACCGAATCGGGACGCGGCACCTCTGGACCAGGCTTGGGGTGCCCCGGTAGAGGTCCGCAGCCAAGCATGGTGATACAGGAGGCGATACATGAAACCAGCAGGAGGCTGCTGCTCCGGAGGCGCGCCATCACTTCGGTCCGTCCTCCCGGTCATGCTCTTCCATCAATCCTGGCGTTTCCAGTCCCATGCGTGCGGCGAAGGGCAGGAACTGCTCGGTGTAAATGTGGGTTTGCTGCGCAACCACCCATCCGGCCACCAGCCCGAATGTCACCTGGGAAGCGACAAACCACCACCAATCGATGCGCTCATCGAGGAAGGGATTGATCAAGCCCAAGGTTGCATGCAGCACGCCCGTCCACAAGAGCGGGGCGATGATGCCGCCCAGCAGGATGGGATGCCGCGGCAACATGGGAAGCATGGCGCCATACAAAAGGCCGACCAGCAGCGATCCGGCGACATGGATGATGGTGGCGAAGATCAGCGCGCTCAGCCGGAAGTGCGTGAGTTCTGCGGCCGTGGGATTGGACCATCCGGCGACTCCGGCTCCGCCCAACAGATTTACCGCGTACCAGATGCTGTGGTAACGGATCAGGCCGTACAGCAGCGCCGGCACGATCATCGCGGCGCCCCCGGCGATGCCTCCTTTAACCCCGGCCGTAACTGAGGGTGTGTGCACCGGCAGGCGGGCGCGATGGCTTTCGTCGACCTGGATACGAGCGATCTTGGTTCGGATGGTCGTGAATTCCAACTTCTGCACTTTGACCGGAACGGCCAAATGATGCTGATGCGGTAACACCTCGCGAAACCATCCCACGCAGCCGGCGAGTACGAGCACACCCCCGAGGATGCTCATTCCCGGATTCGTCACCAGGCCCGCCAGGGTAAAAGTCAGGCCAAGCGCCAATACCAACGGCCACGCGGTAGGCGCCGGCAGTTCCACGATCTCCTTCGATACGCCGGGATTTTCGTGCGGATCATCCATCGCTGCTCTTCTCTTTCTTCCGGCCGCCGGTCCTGCTGTCAACGGCCAATGATGTAGACGACGGTAAAAACGGCCACCCAGACTGCGTCGACAAAATGCCAGTAGAGCGAGAGCACCTCGACCTGCCGCGAGTGCTCGCTTTTCAACTTCCCAGTGAGGGCAAAGATAAGCACGATCGAAAGCATGGTCAGGCCAACGATCACGTGACTCGCATGCAGGCCGACCAGCGAATAAAACGTGGTGCCGAAGAGGTTGGTGCTGATGGTCAGCCCATCGTGGTAAATCAATTTCTTCCATTCCCGCGCGGTGCCCCCGAGAAAGATGCCGCCCAAAATCACCGTCAGCGCCCACCACAAGCTAAAGCTCCCCATCGCACCCTTTTTCAGGGCACGCTCCGCCATCCAAATCGTGAGGCTGCTCGAAAGCAGGCAGACAGTATTGAAGATGGGAAGCTCCAGCACCTGACGCGGCAGAGGTCCGGAGATGCTCTTGCCGATGTAGTAGACATAGGCAACCACGAAGATACCGAAGATCGCGGTCTCGGCAACGATCAGCGACAACATCGCAACCGTGCCGCGATCGGGCAGCACCCAGTCGTGGTCTGCCGCGCCGTGAGCCAGGGGAATGGTGCTGGTGCTCATCGTTTGTGCTCTATCACTTTCATCTGGACCGCCTTACTCGAGAGATGAAGATCATTCATAGCGGGAATCCGGATCTTCCGGGTGCTTCAGGTCCCACAGCGGTCTGCGGCTGCTCACCACCGGCTCGCTGGCAAAGTTGTAGGCGGGCGGAGGCGATGTGGTTGTCCACTCCAGCGTCCACGCATCCCAGGGATCCGGGCCGGCCTCCGCACCTTTGAAGTAGGAATGCACCAGGTTGTAGACGAAAATTAACGTAGCCACCGCCTGCACCGCGCCTCCGATGGATACGATCATGTTCCAGCCGTCCCAGCCGCGGCCGGGTTCATAGGTGTAAATGCTCCTCGGCATGCCGAGCAGCCCGGGTACATGCATGAAGTCGAAGGTCATGTGGAAGCCCACCACGAACAGCCAGAAATGCCACTTGCCGAGCCGCTCGTCGAGCATCCTGCCGGTCATTTTCGGATACCAGTAGTAGAACCCTCCGGGAAAGCAGAAGACGATCGCCCCCACCAGAACGTAGTGGAAGTGCGCCACGACGAAATAGGAGTTGTGCAGCTGCCAGTTCCAAGGTGCGACCGAAAGCATGATTCCGGTCAGGCCCGCGAAGAGGAACTGAATCAGAAAGGCATTGCAGAAAAGCATAGGCGTGGCAAAGCGTATCTTGCCTCCCCACATCGTCGCCAGCCAGTTGAAAATTTTGATTCCGGTCGGAACCCCGACCATTCCGGTCGAAAGCACGAAAAACGCGTTCGACGCCGAATTCATGCCCACGGTGAACATGTGGTGCGCCCACACGCTCAAGCTGATGAGGCCAATGCCGACCGATGCGGCCACCATGGCCGGGTATCCAAAAATCGCTTTGCGCGAGAAGACGGGAATAATTTCGTTGGCGATCGCGAACGCCGGCAACACCAGCACATAGACCTCGGGGTGCCCGAAGATCCAGAAAAAGTGGTTCCAGACGACGGGCGAGCCGCCGGCCTGAGAATCGAAGAAGTGCCCCCCCAGATAGCGGTCGATGACCAGCATGATCTGTGCTGCCGTCAATGGGCTGATGGTAATCAGGATCATTCCCGCGACTACCAGGTTGAGCCATACCAGCAGCGGCATGCGAAAGAGCGTCATGCCCTTGCAACGCATGCACAGGGTAGTGGCAATAATGTTTACCGCGGCGCCGATGGTGCCGAATCCAGAGATGATCAGGGCCAACGCCCAGTAGTCCGTGCTGTGTCCGCGCGAGAATGCCCTCTCCGTGAGTGGCGCGTAAGCCCACCAGGTCACGTCGGGCGCGCTCCCCGCCCCTTGCAGACCCACGCCGCCGATGAAGCTGTAATACAGGAACAAGCCGCCCAGCGAGGTCATCCAGAAGCTGAAGGCATTCAGCCGGGGAAACGCCATATCCCTGGCGCCGATCATCAAGGGGACCAGGTAATTGCCAAAGCCGATGATCAACGGCATCCCCATAAGAAAGACCATGGTGGTGCCGTGCATGGTGAAGATGCGGTTGAAAACCTCAGGGGAGAGAAAGTTGTTGTGCGGCACCGCGAGCTGAATGCGTAACAGTATCGCCTCCACACCGCCGACCAGCAAAAAAATCAGGGCGTAGGCCATGTACATCAAGCCGATTTTTTTGTGGTCGGCCGTGACCACCCAATCGTGCACCTGTTCAAGCCACGTCCCGTAGACCTCGCTCTGCGGAGTGAGGTCGATGGCGCCCCCGATCGGTAGAGTCGAATCAGCCATGCCCGAAAGCTCCTGTCTATGCTGTCCCTTATTTGGCCTTATTTCAGAGTAGTGAGGTAAGCGACAATTTTATCGATCTGATCGTCACTCAACTGCATCGCCGGCATCAAGCTTCCCGGCTTCACATAATCCGGATCCTTAATCCAGAGCTTGAGATCCGCAGCGGTATTGGCTGACGCGCCGGAAGCGATCGTATCCCGGCTCATCAAGTGGGTAAGGTCGGGACCAAAACGTCCCTGGGCGGCGGTGCCGCGAACCACATGGCAACTGATGCAAGCCTGCGATTCGAAGACCTGCCTGCCGTCGGCAACCGCCGGATCCTGAACCGCCGGCTGCTGCTGATTCTTTACCCAGGCCGCGAAATCTTCCGGGGTCTGCACGTAGACGCGCAGCAGCATCTTGGCGTGTTCCACTCCGCAGAACTGGGCACATTGCCCCACGAACATGCCGGCTTTATCCGGAGTAAACCACATGCTGTTGACCCGGTTCGGAATGGAGTCGATCTTGCCGAACAACGCCGGCACCCAGAAACTGTGGTCCACATCGGCGGAGAGCAAACGGAGCGAAGTTGTCATGGGAGCCTGCTCCGTGCTGAGCGGCACATGCAGCTCACCCGCCGTGGTAAAACCGTATTTTGGATAGCGAAACTCCCACCAGAACTGGTGGCCCACCACGTCGGCATTGATCGCCGTAGGTGGCATCTTCTGATCCTGAATAGCAAAGAGAATGCGCGCAGTGGTCAGGAAGAGGACGACGACGATGAGAATGGGTATCACCGTCCAGGCCAGCTCGATCTGGGTGCTGCCATAAACCTGGGGCGGCTCGCTGTCATCGCTGGGATCACGCTGGCGAAAGCGGAGCACGACATACACCCAAAGGGAGGCGACCACGATAAAAATCGCGCCCGTAATTTCAATCACAAAAAGCGACAGGTGGTGGATCAACTGCGCCGGACCGGAGTGCGGGTCGAAAATGCTCGGCGTCTGGTAGACGATATTGTCGGTTGGGGCCGCCCAGGCTGCGTGTCCGGCACGGGTAAGCAGGAGCAGCAACGCGTAAGCGGCTGAGCCGGGCACTTTACGCTGCAGCCATCCTCCAAACATTGTTGCGGATCCTCCCGCGCACAAAGAAAACCTATTGTAGCGCTCTCCACCGGACGCCGATATTAATAGTTCACAGCCGCGCTTCGATCGCATCCACGTGGGCTCCAACCCTCGGGCAAATTTTCCAATTGCGCCTCTGCTGCGCGAAGAGGCACAAAGGGCGCTTGGTACACTGGCGAAAGTGAAGCGCCTGATCATCAACGCGGACGACTTTGGTCTCGCTCCCGGCGTCAACCGTGCCATCATTGAGCTTCAGCAAGCCGGCGCCCTCAGCTCGACAACGCTGATGGCCACTGCTTCTCATTTCTCTCCCGCGGTCCATCTTGCCTTTGTCCAACCGGCGCTCGCGGTCGGCTGCCACGTGGTTCTGGTCGACGGCTCGCCCTGCCTCCGCCGCGGCGAAGGGCCTTCGCTGCTCGATCCCAAACGCTCGGTTGCTTCGCCATCGTTCCGCCCCACGGTGGGGAGCTTTCTGCACGATCTGCTGCGCGGCCGCATCCGCGAGCAGGAGATTGAGGCCGAGGCCATCGCCCAGATACAGCGCATTCAATCGAGCGGCCTCACCGTCAGCCACATCGACTCGCACAAACATCTCCACGCCTTTCCCCGCGTGCTGGCTCCCCTGCTCCGCGCCGCGCAACACTGCGGGGTGGACTGCGTGCGCAATCCCTTCGAGCCGTGGTGGAGCCTGCGGGCCACACCGTCCGCAGGCGCTTGGCGCCGGGCACAAGTGCATACCATGCGAACCCAGCGGCGATCTTTCTCGAGGCTAACCAGGAAACACGGCATCACGACCACGGACGGCTCGATCGGCATCCTGGCCACCGGAGGCCTTGATGAGCCCGTGCTGCGTTCTCTTCTTCACGCTATGCCTCAGGGTACCTGGGAGCTGGTTTGCCATCCGGGATATAGCGACCCGGTTCTGGAACAGGCGCACACCCGTCTGCTGACCTCACGGGAGGTAGAACGCGGCGCGCTGCTCGAGGTCATTCCCGAGACGCTCAGAAGCGACTCGGGAGTGACCCTCATTGATTTTCACCAGCTCGGGCAGAGAGAATTTTTCTCGTAGCTTCACGGCAGTTTCGTTGCGGCCTAAAGTTGAACCGCTGATCCCACCAAGCCTCGACAGGAAATCCGGGGTAGCGTAGTGGAGCGGCCTGCGGTTTTGTGCGCTCGATGCCAACGTCACGGCATTCGGTGTACACCTATAAGGGTCCGTTGCGCAGGCTGTTTTGAGAGGTTGCGAAGATGAAGATCGGTATCACCTGTTATCCGACCTATGGCGGCAGCGGCGTGGTTGCGACCGAACTCGGTATCGAGCTCGCCGCGCGCGGCCACCAGGTGCACTTCATCACTTATTCGCAACCCTTCCGGCTTACCGGGCGCGAAGAAGGCATTTTCTATCACGAGGTGCCGGTCTTCAACTACCCGCTCTTCGAGTACCCCCCGTATGATCTGGCGCTGGCCACGCGGATGTCCGAGGTAGCCGAATATTACGAACTCGACCTGCTGCACGTTCACTACGCCATTCCCCACTCGGTGTGCGCGCTGCTTGCCCGCCAGATGCTGGAAAAACGCAGGTATCTGCCCTTCGTCACCACGCTGCACGGCACCGACATCACCCTGGTGGGACTCGACCGATCGTATCTGCCCATTACGCGCTTCGCCATTGAGGAGAGTGATGGCGTCACCTCCATCTCGAATTACCTGCGCGAGAAGACCGTGCATGACTTCGGCATTCTGCGCCCCATCGAAGTCATTCCCAACTTCGTCAACTGCGACGAGTACACGCCGCTGGGCGAGAAGCGCGCCGCCGCTCGCGCGCGTTATGCCGACCCAGACGAAAAAGTCCTGCTCCATCTTTCCAACTTCCGCCCAGTGAAGCGGATCCTGGATGTGATCGAGGTATTTTCCCGCATCGCGCAAGAGATGCCCGCACGTCTGTTGATGGTCGGCGATGGGCCGGACCGTTCGGCGGCGGAGTATCTGGCCAATAGTAAGGGTATCCAGAACCGGGTTCACTTCCTGGGCAAACAGGACCGGGTGCATGAACTGCTGCCCGTAGCTGACCTGATGCTCATGCCCAGTGAACTGGAGTCGTTTGGCTTGGCAGCGCTGGAAGCCATGGCTTGCAAGGTTCCCACCATTGCCACCCGTGTGGGCGGCGTGTCGGAATTGATCGAGGATGGCGTGACTGGCCGCCTCTTCGCCGTGGGCGATGTCGCCGCCATGGCCGCCGCAGCCATCGAATTGCTGATGGACGACTCCAGCCTGGCGCGCATGGGAGATGCCGCCAGGCGAGCCGCCCAGGATCGCTACTGTGCCTCGCGCATCATTCCCGACTACGAGCGCTATTACGAGAGGGTGCTGGCTCGCGCTGAGGTCTGATCCGCAAGCACCAATACGTTGGGCGCCATCGGTATTTCCAGCGTCACGCGTGTTCCCCGTCCGGGACGGCTGAATACTTCGAAGCGCGCGCTGTTGCCGTAGAGCACTTCCAGCCGCTCGCGGACATTGCGCATGCCGATGCCGGCTCCCCGGCTGGCGAAGCCTACCTCCCGCACCCGGCCCTCCGCCATGCCCACGCCGTCATCCTCCACCTCGACGATCATCTTGGCGCCCTGGATGCGGCTGCGCAAGGTGATGGTTCCTCCCTGCAGGCGCGGTTCCAGGCCGTGCTTGATACTGTTTTCGATTAACGGCTGCAGAACCATGCAAGGCACCAGCATCTCCAGCGTCGCGTCATCGATCTCCTTGACCACGCGCAGCTTCTCCGCGCCAAAACGCACCACCTCAATCCCCAGGTAGTCGTCGGTAAAGGTCAGCTCCTCACGGAACGGCACGTACGAATCGTGGTCCTTGAGCAGGGCGCGCAAGATGTTGCCCAACTGCACGATCATCTCCCGCGCCATCTCCGGCCGGAAGCGGACCAGCGAAGCGATGGAATTGAGTGTGTTGAAGAGGAAGTGCGGGTTGATTTGCCGCTGCAGTGCGTCGAAACGCGCCTCCAGCACCAGCCGCTTCTGTTCCTTCAGCTTGATCTCAATGCGGCTTGCATTCCAGATCTTCAAGGGAATGGCGACGACTACCGCGGGGCATACCCAAATTGCGAGCTTCACCGTAAAGTTCGGGGAATTCAAAGTAAACAGCCGCCCCGGGTAAAGCTGCGCCAGCCACATGCGTACCATCTGCATGCCGACGATGAGGATCAACAGCAGGATCTGGCGATCGAAGCGTGGCTCGCGCAGGTTCCGCCGCACCCAGCGATAGATGCTGAGGTCGACAAAAGGGGAGAACGACCAGACCTCTTCCGGCTCCACCGTTCGGGCGTACAGCCCGGACACCACCGCGACGGCAAGAAAGAAAGGGAGCGTCAGATACTCCTGGTGCAACATGGCCGGCACCGAGAGCACCGCCCCACCCAAAAGCGCGGAGAGCGGCCCGAGCAGGATGCCAAGAAGGATGACGGTTTCGAAGCTGATGTCCGCGGCCAGAAAGTTGGGCACGATGAAGCGAATCCACACCCCCAGCGTCAGCGGGATGCAGAGGAAGGCCAGCAGTCCGAGCGTCTGACCGGTGGTACGCCGCTCGGCGAACAACAGGCGCTGGAAGGTAAGCGCCCGGGCAGTAATTGCCGACACCGCCGCCGCCACGCCCAGCTTGATCAGCAGTGAGATGAGGACGAGCTTAGGCTCATTCACGCTCTTACTTTACGCCAGTTTGGATCCTTGGGCGCCCCGCTCCTGTCAGTTACGAGGCTGGTAAAATCGAGCTATGCCATTGGAAAGTGTCAAAAAAGTGGCGGACGCGGATTTCCCTACCCGTTGGGGCCACTTCCGCATTCTGGGGTTTGAAGGTACGCGCATTGACCCGGAGCCATGCAGCCCGGAGACCGCTGCGGTCAGCCGCAAGATCGAAGGCGCGGTTGCGCTGGTGCTGGGCGATATACATAATGGGCCGCCGGTGGTTCGTATTCATTCCCAGTGCCTTACCGGAGATGTCTTTGGTTCCCTGCGCTGCGACTGCCGCCTGCAATTGGAACTGGCGTTGCAGACGATCGCCCAAGCCGGCGCCGGAATCCTGCTCTATGAGCAGCAGGAGGGACGGGGCATCGGCCTGATGGCCAAGTTGCGCGCCTACGAACTGCAGGACCAGGGACTGGATACAGTCGAAGCCAATCTCAGACTCGGCTTTAAGCCCGATTGCCGCGAGTTCGAGTTGCCCGCCGAGATCCTGAAACTACTCGACGTCCACTCTGTACGCCTCATCACCAACAACCCGGAGAAGGTCGAGGCGCTGGAATCCGCCGGCATCCACGTGGTGGAACGTATCTCCGCCGAGGTCGAGCCCCAGCTGACCTTCGAGCGCTACGTCCAGGTCAAGCAGGAAAAGATGGGGCACATCATCGACCGCGTTCCGGAGCTTGGTTAGGCGCGTTGCGCCACAATCACCTTTGCGGTTGTAATCGCCTGCCCCACATGCCGTTGGGTATGCTCCGCGGCGTGTATGAGCAGTCCTGCCAGCGTCGTGGGGAGTCCCCTGCGACCGATCCTCACCGGCGAATCGGCCGGCCGGCGGACGATCGCATCCAGGCGGCGCCGCGTCTTCTCGATGCTCCTTTCCAGTTCGCCAAGGATGGCCTCCCGGTCCCCACCCCCATCCATCTCGCTGGCCAGCGCAGCCAATTGCTCCGGGCTCAGCGGAGTGCCTTCCGCATAGCAGCAAAAGCGATCCAGGCTGCGGGCGATGTGGCGCAACTGAAACGCGACCGAGGGCAAGTGAAACGGCCGTAGATGCAATTCGCGGTCTTCGAGACCGCCGCACCACTTGGCCGTATCCTCTTGCGCCATCTGCAGCGAATAAAGCAGCGCCCGCTGCACCACGGGCAAATCGGAGAGCGTGCCCCTCAACCAAGGCTCGGGCAACGGTTCGGCATTTTCTAACGGCATGTGCCTCTCCCATCTAACGATTGCGGGATCTACGGGGTGCCCCTCGCATCAGCGTACCTGGGACGATAATGATTTCTTTCGATTGCTTTCTTAAAAGGGCGTGACCGAACTCACCTTCGGCATCGCCATCGTAAAAGCAATGGTGGGGCCACCCAAACTATTGGCAATCGGCTACGGTTACAGACCGTGGGCCTGGCGGAATTCCCTTACCACCTGCGCCGGATCGCGATGCTCCCCGTCCACAGCGTTGTTCATGGACTGCATCTCCTCGGCAGACACCTTTCCGGCCAAGCCGGCAAAGGCTGCTTTTAGCTGCGGCCACCGGTCGAGAGCCTCCTGCCGTACCAGGGGAACTGCCTGGTAGGGAGGAAAATAGTGCTTGTCGTCTTCGAGCACCGCCAGATGAAAAGCTTGGATGGGCCCGTCGGTCGAGTTCCCGGCTACGATATCGACCTGGCGCGCATTTAAGACTCGGTAGAGCAATCCCAAGTCCATCACCCTCGGGGACCCGCTAAACTTCAGGCCGTAGGCTTGCTGCAATCCCGGCAATCCATCAGGCCGCTGTTCAAATTCGTAGCCTACGCCAAGTTTCCACCGCGGGCTGTACTGCGCCGCCTGGCTCAGCGTCTTGAGATGTAGTTGTTCGGCCTCTTGACCACGAATCACCATGGCAAAGGTGTTCTGAAAGCCCAAAGGCGCCGTGGCAACGACGTGATACCGCTGCTGGTACAGCCGCCGCACCGTGTCCAGCACCCGTTGCGGGTCCCGATCGACCGGCTGCTTCAAAATGGCTGTCAGCGCCGTCCCGGTGTACTCCACGTAGGAGTCGATGCGGCCCGCGATCAGCGACTGGTTGCAGATGTAGCTGCCGGCCAGGTAAAAGCGGCGCTCGGCCTTGAGGCCGGTAACGGCCTCGATATGCTGGGCCAGCAGCTCGCCCAAAACCACTTGCTCGGTAAAATTCTTGCATCCGATCACCGGATGATCCGGACGCGGTGGAGCACAGGCGGCAATCACCAGGAGGGCGAGACTGGCAAAACCAGCTCTCCAACGCCACTCCGGCCACCGCACGGTGATCACGTGCGTCTCGGTGCCGGCACCCGCAGCCGGCCTTCCACCCAACCCAGCCCAGCGTCGGCCGCGATGGCCAGCAGCGCCGCCGGGATGGCTCCAGCCAGCACCAGGCGGTTGTCGACGGAAGCCACGCCGCGGAAGATAAACTCGCCCAATCCCCCGGCGCCCACCGCCGCCGCGATGGTTGCGATGCCTACCGCCAGCACCGTTGCCGTGCGCAAGCCGGCCAGAATGAAGCCCGCTGCGAGTGGAAGTTCCACCTTGCGCAGCCTCTGCCCACTGGTCATGCCCAGGGCCTTGGCCACCTCAAGCAACGTCGGATCGACTCCCTCAATGCCTGCGTAGGTATTGCGTACGATCGGCAGCAGCGCATAGGCGGTCAGCGCAGCAATGGCGATGCGCGCGGCGCGATCGCCAATCCATGGCAATGGCAAAAGGAAACCGAACAGCGCCAGGCTGGGAATGGTCTGAATAATATTTACGACGCCCAGCACCGGCTTTGCCCATCGTGGATGCCGCGTCAGCCATATGCCGGTAGGCACACCGATGGCCGCTGCCAGCAACACGGCCGACCCGGTAAGCCAGAGGTGCTCCAGGGTCAGTTCCCCGATCTCCGAGGCGTGCTGAGCTAAGAAACCGGACATTGCTTCCCCGCCCCCTGCTTCGTGCCCCGGTCCACGGCGCTTACATAAGCCTGCACCGCGGGGATTTGCGAGCCCATAAACTCCTCCGCCGGCAGACTCGCCGCGATCTTGCCCCCTTCGAGCAGCACAATGTGGGACGCAAGATAGAGTGCCTCGTTCAGATCGTGCGTTACCAACAGCACCGTCTTGTCGAGGCGTAGGAGCAGGTCGCGCAGCATGTCCTGCATTTCGGCCCGGGTCAGAGGGTCCAGCGCTCCGAAAGGCTCATCCATCAGCAGCAGTTTGGGTTCGCCCGCGAGCGCCCGGGCCAGGCCGACGCGCTGCCTTTGCCCACCTGAGAGCTGGTAAGGCAGCCGGCGGGCAAACGTCTCATAGTCCAGGCCGACTTGGGTAAACAACTGGCGGACGCGTGGGGCGATCTCCCGTTTCGGCCGGCCCTCGATTTCGAGCACCGCGCCGATATTTCGTTCCGCGTCGAAGTGGGGAAAGAGACCCGTCTCCTGAATCACGTAGCCGATCGAGCGTCGCAAGGCAATCGGGTCCCAATCCGTGGTGGCTTTGGCCTGCACCATCACCCGGCCCGCGGTCGGCTCGATCAGCCGATTCACCATACGCAGCAGCGTGGTCTTTCCCGACCCGCTGCGCCCGAGCAACGCGGTCGTAGCGCCGGCTGCTATCTGGAGGTGAATGTTGTCCAGGATCACCCGGCCATCGGGCGTAGTCAGCCCGGCCTGATCGAAAGCAATGGCCGGTTCCTGTGCGCTTCCGGTCATCTTGCCTCACAAGAGAGATCCACGCTAGAGCATTTTCACTTCTGGTCTATACAGAGTGACGAATGCCGGCGCGGCTTTTCCCCAAGAAAAGCCGCACTTCGCTACACTCCCCTGTACAGAGTAGAAGTGAAAATGCTCTAAAAGCTCAGAGATTAAGAGCTGGGCGGCTCCGCTTCGATCCCGTCCATTTTAAGCGGCGGCGCACCCTTGACCCGCACCATCGTGATCTTGGTGAAACCCTCTTTGAAGCTCGGCGGACGCAGGCGCTCTGCCATCTTGCGCATGACGTCATCGCTCACCGTGCGCTCCCGCCGGCTATTCCGTTCCATGCATACTTCCAAGGGAACGTCGAAAAAGACCGCTTGCGCCTCGTAGCCAAAGCTCTTGGCCATCTTGATCCATTGCCGCCGCTCGTGGGCGGACAGGTTCGTCGCGTCGACGTAATTCCATGGCATCTTGGCGATCAGGCGTGCCCGCAGCAGCGAACGCAG
Organism: Acidobacteriaceae bacterium; assembly: GCA_003152195.1. Lineage (GTDB taxonomy): Bacteria > Acidobacteriota > Terriglobia > Terriglobales > Acidobacteriaceae > PALSA-350. The sequence goes on along the minus strand of PLZN01000324.1, from coordinate 8,356 downwards.
GGTGGAAAAGACCAGTCCCTGGTAGCGCTGTTCCGTGATGTCGTCGAACAAAATGCTGCGCAGCATGTCACTGGAAAGCGGCGTTACTCCACGGCGCTTGAACCAGGTGGTTTTTCCTGAGCCGGGCAATCCGATCGCCAGCACCACGTAGCCTTTGAGATCTTTTGGGCTGGCCGATGCCAGCTCCGGAGGAGGCACGGAGGGCGATTCCGGCTGGGTCTCCACCACCAGTTTTCCCTCTCCCGCCGGGACTGCGGTAACCCCGTTGCCAGGGGACGCATTCTCGACCGCTTCCTGGGTGTCGGCAGGGGTGACCACAGGTGGCTGGGGCGGCGGGGCCGTCTTCTTGACCGGTTCCGCGGTTAGGTCCTTCTCTGGCTTGGCAACGCTTGGGCCGGAGACCGCCGGCCCGGGTTTTCCCGCCCTTCCCCGTTGGTCTTCCGGGTACATGGGCTGTAAAGGCGTCGGCTGATTGGCTGGAATCTCCTGCCCGATTTTGCCGGTCGATTCCGAGTCATTGACACCACGCTTGCTGCGTCGTCTCATTAGGGCGCGCGTCCATAGGCGCATAACGAGGATGTAACACAAGTTCTGCCACGTCAGCAAATGCCCTGCCCCCATTCCCGCCGCCGCACTTTGGTACACTCATCTTTCGCGCACACCGCGCGGTGGCTCGGAGAGATGCTTTGCCCCACGCGCAGGAGCATTTTTGCTATTGATGTAATCGAGGAGACTGGACTGAACGCGGCCATTCCACCGATGAATGGCCGCACCAAGCCAATCCCGCCAGAGCACAGTAATAGTAAAAATGCTCTAAAAAACCTGACCTACCCTCAAGGAGATCCCCAAACTTATGGCTGTAAAGGTTGGTATCAACGGCTTCGNNACCTGCTCAAGTACGACTCCATCCTGGGCAACCTGCACCACACCATCACCGCGGGCGAAGACTTCATCTCCGTCGACGGCAAGAAGCTCAAGGTCTACGCCGAGCGCGATCCTGCCAAGCTCGACTGGTCCTCCGTCGGCGCTCAGGTGGTGGTTGAATCCACCGGCCATTTCACGGATGCGGCCAAGGCCAAGGCCCACCTGCAGGGCACGGTCAAGAAGGTCATTATTTCCGCGCCGGCTACCAACGAAGATCTGACCATCGTGCTCGGCGTCAACGAGGACAAGTATGACCGCGCGAAGCACCACGTCATCTCGAATGCCTCCTGCACCACCAATTGCCNNCCAACGATCAGGTCATCCTCGACTTCCCGCACAAGGATCTGCGCCGTGGACGCGCGGCCGCCCTTTCGATGATTCCCACCTCGCCCGGCGCCGCCAAGGCCCTGCACTTGGTGGTGCCCGAACTCAAAGGCAAGCTCGACGGCTTCGCCGTCCGCGTTCCAACGCCTAACGTCTCGGTTGTGGACCTCACCTTCGTCTCGGAAAAGCCGGTGACCAAGGAATCGATCAACGAGGCCTTGAAAGCCGCGTCGCTCGGATCTATGAAGGGCATCCTGGGCTACGAGACCAATGAGCTGGTCTCCAGCGACTTCAAGGGTAATCCGCTCTCCTCCATCGTTGACAGTGGCCTGACCAAGGTCGTCGGCAGCAACATGGCGAAGGTGATCAGCTGGTACGACAATGAATGGGGCTATTCCAACCGGGTGATGGACCTGGTTCTGTTCCTCGAGAAGGCGGGGCTGTAGTCCGTATTTCTCACAGAGTGGATCTGTGCTTGGGCACGGTAGGCAGCGCCGCGGATTTGTTGCACTATCGGCAGAGGAACTTCAAGCCCTGCTCTCCATCGCTCTCAGCCGTGGTGAGAATTCCGGGCTGTGCAAAGGGTTCCGAATTATGCGGCAAAATATAAGCGGCGGCTCTCCGTTCGAGCCCATCATCGGTTTCTCGCGCGCGGTCCGTATCGGCTCTGCTGTACACGTATCGGGTACGGGGCCAGTTGGGGCCGATGACGCCGATGTCACGACGCAGACCAGCCGCGTCTTCGAGATCATCCGGGCCGCGCTGGCGGAGGCCGGCGCCGGCCTCGAACACGTGGTGCGGACCCGCATGTATCTCACCCACGCAGCGGATTGGGAAGAGGTTGGCCGAGTCCACGGGAGGCTTTTCGGCGAGGTCCGGCCGGCCGCGACGATGGTCGTAGTGGCCCAACTTCTCAATCCCGCCTGGCGCATCGAGATTGAGGCGGATGCTGTCCTGCCCCAAGGCTAGCTTTCTGAGGAATCTCCCATGTCAAAGCTTTCCATCCGCGACCTGGATTTGAACAACAAATATCTCTTTGTCCGCGTCGATTTCAACGTACCGCTCTCGGAGAACGGCCTGCAGATTCTCGACGACACCCGGATCAAAGAAACGCTGCCCACGCTCGAGTACGCTCTGCGCCATCACGCCAAAGTGATCGTGGCCTCACACCTGGGACGTCCCAAGGGGAAGCCTAATCCCAAATACAGCCTCCGGCCGGTGGTCGACCGCCTGCGCACCCTGCTGGATCATTCGCTGGGCGAATCGGTCAACGTCGCCTTTTCGCCCGATTGCGTGGGCGACCTGGCAACCGAGCTGGCGCGCCAGCTGGAATCGAGGCAGGTGCTGCTGCTGGAGAACCTGCGCTTCCACGCCGGAGAAGAAGCCAACGACCCACACTTCGCCAAGCAACTTGCCAAACTCTGCAATGTCTATGTCAACGACGCCTTCGGGAGCGCTCACCGGGCGCACGCATCGACCGAAGGCATCACCCATTTCGTTTCTCAGTCCGCCGCCGGCCTGCTGATGGAAAAAGAACTGAACTACCTGGGCAAGGCGCTGGAGTCTCCGGAGAAGCCCTTTGTCGCGATCCTCGGCGGCGCCAAGGTCTCCGACAAGATCCAAGTGATCCACCACCTGTTGAGCAAGGTCGATGCACTGCTCATCGGCGGCGGCATGGCCTACACCTTTCTCAAGGCCAAGGGGCAGGAAGTGGGCAAGTCGCTAGTGGAATCCGACAAGCTGGAGGTCGCTCGTGAAGCGCTCAAGGAAGCCGATAAAAAGGGGGTGCGCTTTCTGTTACCCGTCGATCACGTGCTGGCCGATCGATTCGCAGCCGACGCCAACACCCGCATCTTCGAGGGCAACGGTGCGTTCCCTGCCGATTGGATGGCACTCGACATAGGACCCGCCACGGTCGAGCTCTTCACCGCAGAGATCGCCAAGGCACGCACCATCGTCTGGAACGGTCCAATGGGCGTCTTTGAAATGCCGGCCTTTGCCCGGGGCACGGCCGGCATCGCGGAAGCACTGGCTGAAAATGCCGCCGCGATCACCATCGTCGGCGGCGGCGATTCTGTCTCGGCCGTCAAGCAGGCCGGCGTGGCCGACAAGATGAAGCACATTTCTACCGGAGGCGGTGCGTCGCTGGAGTTTCTCGAGGGCAAACGGCTTCCCGGCGTCGAGGCTCTCTCGGAAGCACCCCGCTTGTAGAGCGGCGGAGACTATGGCTGTTGATGTTAACGCCGAACTGCCGTTGCTTATCCTCATCGCCGGGCTCGCCTGCGCGCTGACCGCGTGGCTTCTCGGAACCTTTACCCATTTCCTTCGCGGCTATCGCTATCGCGTCTCCCTGAGCCTGATCGCTTTCCCGCTCAGTGGCCTGATGGGCTTCTTTTCCACCCTCAAGTTCGCGGTGAGCGTCGCCGGTGACTGGCTCTCGACCCGGCCGATCTCCTTCCTGTTCGCCATCGCCGGCTTCGGCTATTTGCTATTCGGCTTTCTCGGCTGCTGGACCGCGCTACGCGTGGGTGACAAGCTCGATCGGAAACATACCCTTTCCGTGCTCTACAATCTGGTCGAGGAGCACAAGAAGNNCAACTGGAAGATGTACAAAACGCCCACAGAAACGCAGAGCTTTCTTCATACCTTCCTGCCGCTAGTCAAAGACCAGACCAAGGGCGAAATCGTGATCTGCCCGCCCACGGTCGATCTGGCGACCGCACTCCATTCCGTAAAAGGTTCGGAAGTGCTGGTGGGCGCCCAGAACATGCACTTTGCCGAGGAGGGCGCCTTTANNGCCACTCCGAGCGCCGCCAGTACTTCGCCGAGACCGACGATTCCGTCAACAGGAAGCTGGTTGCTGCTCTCAAACACAACCTGGTTCCGATTGTTTGCATTGGCGAGCACGAGCACGAGAGGGAAGACGGCAAGACAAGAGAGGTCTTATGCCGCCAGATCAGCCGCGCGATCCGTCAAATCGATCCGGTAAAGCTATCTCCGATGGTCGTCGCCTATGAACCGATCTGGGCCATTGGCACAGGAAAAACTGCTACCCCGGCGATCGCCGCGGAAGCCCATCTCATCATCCGCAGCGAGGTGGCGAGCCTGGTCGGCAGACCCATAGCCGAGGCTCTGCGGATCCTGTACGGCGGCAGCGTAAAACCGGAAAATGCCACCTCGCTGCTCAGCCAGCCGGAAATCGACGGCGCGCTGGTTGGGGGCGCGAGCCTCGACCCACATTCATTTGCCGCCATCGTCAAGGCCGGCGCGGCCAGCTGACCGGGGTAGCGTAGCGGAGGGACCTGCGGTTTCTTTTTCTCCAACGTGCTGGAGCAGTTTAGATCCTGACAAAAACCGCTTCTCCCTCGACACTTACCGGGTAAACTGCAACTCTTCCTTGAGAGTCAGAAGCAACCCCAGTCGCGGCATCGAAGGCCCAGGCGTGCCAGGGGCAAACCACCTTGCCTTCTTCGATCACTCCCCCGGCCAGCGGGCCGCCCCGGTGGGGACATTCATTGTCCAGAGCCCGGATCACCCCATCGACATTGGCGATGCACAGCGTCCTGCTACCGGCGCTAAATTCCTTAGCCTCACCGGCTTGCGGCAGCTCGCCTTTGTTGCAGATCTTCAATAATTGACTCATCGTTCGACGATGACCTAGCTCATGCTACGCTCGAATGAATGGTCGGCAGTACATCCCCGACGCAGCCGGAAGTGCCACCGGCGGCAGACCTCTGGTGTCCCTCGTGCGCCCGGCCCGTTCATGACCCGCTGGTGTGCGGCGACTGCTCAGCAGTCCTCTGCCGCGTCTGTGGAACCCCGCTTGAGTCCGCCGACGAACTCGCTTTCGGCTAGGCATGAAGAGCCGATCCGGCGGCAAGCGAACTTTGCCACGCAAACACCTTCCCCCGCCCGGGTGGAAAGACCCACTGGCCCCGCAGCAGCCGCTGACCAGCGCTCGCTGGATCCTCGGTGCCGTGTCGGCGACCCTGCTCTTCGCGGCGCTCTGCGTATACGGCACGATGTGCCTGCTCTTCTGGCAGGGCCAATGGCAACTGGTCTTCCAACCATCAGGTACTATCAGCGTCACCCCGGCATCGGCCGGCCTGAAGTATGACGAGATCCGGTTTGACGCGACCGAAACCGGTGTTCTCCAGCTGAGCGGCTGGTGGATTCCGGCCGATCCCGGCGCACCTTATGCCGCCGATACCCTTCTCTTCCTGCATGGCGGCTCCGGTTCCCTCTCGGCCACGCTTCCGCAGTTGCAGGTCTTGCACAACCTGGGCATGAATCTCTTTGCCTTCGATTATCGCGGCTTCGGAAACAGCGTGAAGATCCATCCCTCGGAAAAAAGCACTTGCGATGATGCCGACGCAGCTTGGCGTTACCTCACCGATACGCGTCATCTGGCTCCTTCCTCCATCGTTATCGACGGGGTCAGGCTCGGCGCGGCGATCGCCGCCGAGACGGCCCGGCGCCACCCCCAAGCTCCAGCGCTGATCCTCGAAGATCTGCAACCGCCGGTCATCGACTCGCTCCAGCTTGATTCGCGCATGCGGCTGCTGCCGGCCCGCCTGCTCTTCCACGACCGCTTTGACCCTGCAGGGACTCTGGCCCACCTGCGGACGCCCAAGCTGCTGCTATATCCGACCGCCGGTGCGACCGGTCGATACTACGATCAGGCGGGGGAGCCGAAGCAGAAGGCAATCCTGGGCACCAGAGCGGGGAGCCCGCTCTATGGAGATCAAAATTATCTGGCTTGCCTGCGCAGTTTTTTGGGGAAGTCTCTGCCCGGCGGTTAAAACCAATTCCCTGCTAAGCTTGCCTACAACACAGACACGAACAGGAGTTCCCATTGTTTAGCTGGCTTGACCGTTTTCAGCCTTTTGGCGCCTTGGTATTGCGCCTTGTCGTAGGCGTCATCATGGTGGCTCACGGATACACGAAGATCGTTCCCTCCGGCGCGCTCTACAATTTCAGCCACATGGTCACCCGCCTGCACCTGCCGGTATGGCTTGGTTATGTGGCGGCCTTTACCGAATTCTTTGGCGGGATGCTTCTCATCGTGGGTTTGTTGACCCGCATTGCCGCATTCATGACGGCTTGCGACATGGCCATGGCCATCATCAAAATCCATCTTCATGGCGGGCTGCTGGGGCCCAACTCCTTCACCCTTCCGTTGGCCTGCTTCGCCATAGCCCTGATGCTGGTCTTCACCGGCTGCGGTTGGCTGGGGCTGGATGATTTTGTAGGCGGCCGAGGAAGCAGGCGGGCTAGGGTGGTAAGCCGCTAAGCGTTTGCTAATGCTACTGCTCCCAACCATCATGTTTTTTGTGTCAGATGTGGGATTCCGCGGCTACCAAACCCTAAACCTCCCGCCATCTTCGAAAGGCCCCCCGGACTTCGATTCGGCTGGAAAGTTTGGGGCCCAGAAATTCGCAGTTTCCCGCATCTGACACAAAAAACATGTCAGCCTGATACCAGGTTTAGGAATTGCGTGGTCTTCAGTTCCGATCCTGGAAAGACCAGCTCCAGGTTTCGCGCCCCCAGGGTCTTGTAAGCTGCCTCACCCAAGACTTGGCGGAAGTCTGTCGTGATCGCCAGGTCTCGGTTCTGATAGAGCTGCTCGGTCGCCATTCCTGGCCACTTCCCGTAGACCTTGCCACCCTTGACCGTGCCGCCGAGCACAAACATAACGTTGGCATGTCCGTGGTCTGTTCCACCGGTGCCGTTCTGCTGCGCGGTACGCCCGAATTCGGACATGGTCACCAGCACAACGTTTTCCGCGTCGTTTCCCATATCGGTCCAGAAAGCAGAGATACCCTGGCTGAAGTCGCGCAAGCAGTTTGCCAATTGTCCGTTGACGCTTCCCTGATTCTGGTGGGTGTCCCAGCCCCCGATGCCGGTAAATGCCGCTTCTACACCCAAGTTCGCCTTCAGCAACTGGGCAATCTGCTTCATGCCTTCGCCGAAAGCGCCGTTGGGATAGTTCGCGCCCGGTCCCGGCCTGTAGTGCGCCGGGTCAGTCGCCTTCAGCATCTTTACCGCTTCGAATGTCTCCTGACCGGTTCCGTGCAGCACGGAATCGACGGAATCGTCATACATGGCTTCAAAGGCCTGGCTGATCGGCGCCGCATTCGCACTCTTCCCGGCCACAGCGAAATCCTGCAGATGGCTGACCGCGACGGCGGCAATTTTCCCGTCCAGGGTGCGCGGCACCTGGGACCCGAGCGCGACCGCTCGAAACGCGGTATGGCTTCCGGCCCGGCGAAGATCCTCCGCCTGCAAGGCACGGTTCAACCAGCCATCGGGCGTCGCCTTCACGCCGGGGGTACCGCTCTCCATGTAGTCCTGTGCGTCGAAGTGGGAGCGTGTGGTGTCTGGCGAGCCGACCGCTTGCACCATGGCCAGATGGCCCTGGTCGAACAAAGGCTTAAAGGATTGCATTGCCGGGTGCAGTCCGAAAAATCCATCCAGGTCGATCAGTTGGTTCTGTGGGATCGCGATCGTCGGCCGAAGCTGGTAGTAGCTGCTCTCGGCATGCGGCACCACGATATTGAGCCCATCGGCCGCCCCCCGTTGGAAGATCGCTACAAGCTTTTTCCCCTGCGCCTGGGCGCTGGTCGCTTGGGCGAGGACGGAGCGCCTGAGAAATGCCGGCACCACCGAGGTACCCACCAGGGCCATCGCTCCGCCTTTCATGAATGCCCGACGTGTTGCCATCTGGAGCTCCAAACCGGGCCCACGCTTGCGGGCACACCGGTTCGAACGCGGGCCTACAGAGAAAGTTGTGGTCAGGTTTGGCTTTAGATCTGTTATTCGCCTGAGCGAACGAGAAGCCGGTGTTCTCGCCCTTTCACGGGACCTAAGCGAAGCGCTGGGTGCCCTAGGTTCGCGCCAGCGTACCTGGGCGATAACGACCGGCTTCCATTGTTTTCCCTTGAAGACCGCAACGGCACCTACCTTGGCATCGCCAGGGCAAAGCAATGGTGGGGCTTCCCCCGGATTTCCTGTGGGGCTTGGCAGAATCAAAGGAACTCCATGCGGCTTTCCTCAAAGAAAGCCGCACACGCGAAGATGGGTGGCGCCGCGTACAGGAAATCCGGGT
>PLZN01000514.1 GCA_003152195.1 Acidobacteriaceae bacterium | reverse complement strand
GATCAGCGTCTAGATGGAGAGAAAAACCTGTGAAGAGGATAACGAAGCAAGCATTCTTTGTAATGGTATCCATTGTACTGTCGGCTGTAATCGTAACCGCCGTGGCGCAGACACCGGCGCCGAAGCGAGTCAATCAAGCGATAGAGCTCCTGGCAGAAGGCCAACCTATCTACTACACCGGCTCGCACTCCGGAACCACCGGTACCTATGAGCAAGGCATGAAGGACTCTCAGACGTATGCGGATTACATAAGCTATGACATGGAGCACGCTCCATTCGACGTAAAGGGACTGCAGGATTACATGCGCGGGCTTGCGGCCGGCGGTCCTGACCGGAGCGGTCATCGTACCCCGGCCGTGATCGTCAACGTACCCGTCAATGGGATGGATGCGGCCGCGGTTCATGCCAACGCCTGGATGTTCAATCAGGTGCTTGCGACCGGCGTGCACGGCATCATGCTGACCCATGCGGACGACCCCGGCGCGATTCGGGCGTTTGTCGAGGCGGTACGCTTCCCGATTCACCAGGAAGGAGTAGGCGTGGATGGTCTTCCTGAGGGACGCCGGGGGGTGCACGGGGCTGCGTTTGCTGCGCAAATCTGGGGAGTTTCTGTGCAGGAGTATGAGGAAAAAGCGGACCCCTGGCCTCTGAATCCCAACGGTGAACTGCTACTCGGTGTCAAGGAGGAAGACAAGTACGCACTTGCCAATGTAGACGAGAACTTGAAAGTACCCGGCATCGGCATGGCGGAGTGGGGCCCCGGGGATATGGCTATGTCGCTTGGTGTCCGTGCGCAGGGTGAGGCAGCGATCCAGGATCCAAAGATGGTTGCAGCGCGGAGCAAGGTGTTGGCTGCCTGCAAGGCAAACCATATCTTCTTTCTGAATTCATTCAGCTCCAAAGACGTAATTTCCATGATCAAGGAAGGCGTCATGGTGGGGCCGGCCAGCGCAGAGACTGCCGCCATTGGCCGCAAGTACACAAATAGGGCCCTGCCGTACTAAACCATTTTCGCTTTTGCGGTGTTGTGGCAGACGTAGTGAATTTGCTGGAGACCATATCTGTTTCGGAGGACAAGGATAAAGGAGGAAATCGGGTGAGACATCTCAGGGCGTTTTGCATTGCCGCGTTGATTGCACTGCCCACTCTCGGGGTGTATGGGCAGCAGACAGGCGAGATCACCGGTACGGTGACCGACCCCAGCAGCGCTGTTGTCACCGGCGCGACTGTAACGGCGACAAATACAGCCACACAGCAGGCGCGAACGGCGGCTAGCAACGACACCGGCACCTACACGCTCCCTTATCTTCAGCCCGGCCTTTATGACCTCAGCGCCGAAAAGGCCGGGTTCAAGGTGATCGCGCACACCGGCGTCAATGTCCAGGTAGGCGACATAGCGCGCATCGACTTCAGCATGGAGGTTGGCACGGTTTCACAGAAAGTGCTGGTAACTACCGGGGAACCGGTGCTTAACACCGAATCCGTTTCGCTGGGGACGGTGGTTGGCTCGCAGCAGATCACTGGCCTGCCCTTGAATGGGCGCGATTACCTTTCTCTTGTCGCGCTCACGCCTAACGTGGTTTCCGAGGCTCCGGCCTCGGGCAGTAGCGGCCTGCAAGGAGGGGTGCGCTCGGCGACGGCGATCGCGATCGCCGGACAGCGGCTTGAGTTCAATCACTACACGCTCGACGGCGTTGAGAACACGGACCCGAACTTCAACTCCTACATCATTCATCCCTCGATCGATGCGATTCAGGAATTTCGCGTCCAGACTGGCGTCTACTCCGCGGAGTTTGGCAAAGGAGCCTCGCAGATCAACGCCACCACTCTTTCCGGAACCAACAAGTACCACCTTGTCGCCTTCGAGTTCCTCCGGAATGACTTTTTCGATGCCAAGGAATGGCGGCAGGTAGGCGCGAAAGATCCGTTCCGCCGCAACGACTACGGTTTTACTTTGGGTGGCCCGCTTTCCATCCCCAAGCTGTTCGACGCCAAGGACCGGCTGTTCTTCATGTCGAATTTTGAAACCCTGCATGACCGGCTGACGACCCAGGAAGTCGGTTCCACGGCAACGCTTGCGATGCGCTCCGGCGACTTCTCGGCGTCCGGCATTCCTCAAATCTACGATCCTGCGACCCGTGTTTTTACCGGCGCCAGTACGGGAACGGCGACTCCCTTTGTGGGGAACATCATTCCCCCGTCACGGCTCAGCCCGCAGGCCATTGCATTGCTCAACTACTTCCCGGTCCCAACGACGCCCGGGAGTAACCTGTCGGGAAACTATGTACGCCAAGCTTTGCAGCCCACCGATGAAACTCAATTCAACCAGCGCATCGATTGGATCGAGAACACCAAGTCGAGTTGGTTCGGCCGCTTTAGTTGGGAAGACGATCGGAGTGAACCGGCTGTGCTCTTCGAGCAGGCCGGCGCCGCAATTACCAACACTACGGTGCGCTAGGTGGTGCTGGGGAACACGTTCATCATCAGCCCTTCCATGGTCAATGAGGCGCGAGTTGCCTGGGCGCAGTTCAATAACGATTACGCGGGATACTTTGCGAACTCGGTAAACGTTCAGTCCATGCTTGGAATTGACGGCTTGGTCGCTCCGAGTCCGGCCGCTTACGGTGTTCCGGCGATCGGGCTCGGCGACGGCATAAGCAGTTTCGGTGGCATCACCCCTTGGGTGACTCGAGATGACCTCTTCCAAGGGACGGATAGCCTTTCCATGATCATGGGCGCTCACTCCATCAAGGTGGGCGGCGCCATTGGGCGCGATCGCTACAATCAAAAAGGCAATCAGAAGTCCGAGGGTGAGTTTGATTTCGACGGCCAGTCCACGAACGACCCCGGCAATCCTGGCAACACAGGTTACTTGTTCGCGGATTTCATGCTTGGCGTTCCCTCTCAGTATTACCGCGTCACCTCGCTCGCCAATGCCCAGCTGCGGCGCACGAACTATGCCGCGTTCATTCAGGACGATTGGAAAGTTACGCCGAAATTGACGCTGAATCTCGGCCTGCGCTATGAAAACATCCGCCCCTGGGTTGACAAATACGGACAACAGATCAACGCGGATGTCTTCACTTCGGGCGTGAGTACCGCTCCAGCGCCTCGGTTCACTACTCCGGTCTCCACCCTGATTCCCGTGTCCGCATCTCCGATTCTCACCCGGCCGGGGAGCGGCGATTTCTATGAAGGCATGGGTTTCCAATACGCGCAGGGGCAACCGGTGCAACGTGGCAATCAGTACATGGGCAAGGCTCTGGTCAACCCGAACAACTGGGATTTCGGACCACGCATCGGGGTCAACTACACGTTGGGCTCGAAATGGAGCATTCGCTCCGGCTTCGGGATCTTCTACGCGACAGATATTGGGAACGCGGTCTTCGATATGTCCCGCAACCTGGGCGGCAAGGACGGCACCGTGGTGGCTTCCAACGCCCGGACCGTGAGCCTCAGTGCGCCCTGGGCCGCAGAGGCGGGCAGCGCCTTATGCCCGGGGTATTCAGGCCCATGCATTTCGGGACCGCAGATCAACTCCAATTTTCAAAACAATCGGACGCCGTATATCGAGCAATGGATTGCCAACGTTCAGCGTCAACTGTCGCAGAGTATGGTGGTGGAAGTCGGATACCTGGGGAATGGAGCACACCACCTGGACCGGGATTTCATCATTAACCAGGCCGTTCCCAAGAGCGGGCCGACGGACAACAGCAGCACTACGTCGCGCCGGCCTTTTCCCAAGTTTGGTCCGATTCAGGAAGCTGCCAGCTTCGACAACGCTAACTACCATTCGGGAACGGTCAAGCTTTCCCAGCGGGTCTCCCATGGGCTCCTCTACGTGGTTGCCTATACCTGGTCGAAATCCATCGACGGGGGAAGCGCTCTGCGCAGCAACACGGGAGATACTCTCTGGCCGACCAACTCGTACAATTTGCTCGCCGAGCGTGGGCTGTCGCAATTTGACCTGCCCCACCGCTTCGTCGCTTCCTACCTTTACGAGTTGCCCTTTGGACCGGACAAACCTTTTATTACCCGGGGCTTTGTCAGCCAGATCGTTAGAGGCTGGCAATTCGGAGGCATTCTCACCCTCGCCGACGGCACACCCTACAACGTCGCGCAGCTTGGCGATACGGCTGGCCTGGGTACGTTGGGAAATCAGCCGGACTACGGGGGAGTTAGTCCGGTTCCGGCAAATCACTCCGCGAACCACTTTTGGAACCCGGCAGCGTTCAATTACACCAATGCAGACTTGAGCTATAGGCCGGGCAATGAGAGTAGAAATACGCTCTTTACGCCGGGAAGCCAGGACTTTGATGCATCTCTCACGCGGGATATCCATATCTGGGAATCGCATTCGCTGAACTTCCGGTTTGAAACGTTCAATACACTCAATCACCCAAACTGGAACACACCCGCGAACGACCCGCGTAACCTTGCTACCTTTGGAGTGGTTACCGGCGCGGGGCCAATGCGACAGCTCCAATTTGCGTTGAAGTATTCGTTTTGACCAAGCTGATATAAAGAACGCCATCGAAGACAGGAGAGTAAATTTGGAAATCAAGAGAAGAGATCTGCTCACGGCGGGCGTGTCGATTGGTATGGGGATCGCAGCCACGGGTGCGATAGCGCAAGAGGTTCCGGCGGCCGGCGGTGGTCGCGGCGGACGCGGCGCAGCGGTCAACACCAATACTCAGCCTTCGTCGGTCGACCTGAACTACAGGCCGCGCCGCGTTAACAAGGCGATTGAGCTGTGGGAAGACGGTCAACCGATCTATTACGGCGGCTCCGGCATGGGCCCGGGCGTAGACAGCTACGCGCAGGGCGTCAAGATGGCCCGGACCTATATGGACGCGATCAACTGTGAGATGGAGCACGGGGCGCTCGACTTTGCAGGGTTGCGCGAGTTCATGCGCGGCCTTGTGGACGGCGGCCCGACGCGCAGCGGCCATCGTACACCGGCGGTGTTTGTGGAGACAGGCATCATTGGTCTCGACCCAGCCTATATGCGGGCGAACACCTGGGTCTTAGAACAGCTGCTGGATTGCGGCGTACATGGCATTCATATGTGCCATGCGCGCGATGCCGGGTCGATCCAGGTCGCGACGCAGATGGCGATGCGCTATCCGTTTGATTATCCGGGCGTCCCGAAACTGCCGATGCGGGGTCTTCGCGGCTCCAGCGCGAGCTTTGCCGCGGGTGTCTGGGGTGTCAACCACAATAAGTACCTCCATGTGGCCGATCTGTATCCACTCAATCCCCAGGGAGAGATGATTTTCGGCGTCAAGATCGAAGACACCTTTGCCGATGTGGATGTCGACAAGACGCTTGCGCTGCCTGGCATCTCGATGGCGGAGTGGGGACCGGGCGACCATAGCTTTTGGCTCTACGGTCTTTCCATCTTTCCCGAAGACGGCTCGCCGGTGGCCGATGTGGGAACCCGGCCGGAGATGGTCAAAGTACGGCGGGCCGTTCTCGATGCCTGCAAGAAGAACAAGGTCATGTTCCTCAACGCCGGCAGTTCCGATCAGAGCAGCCCGGATTATGTCGTCAAACAGATCCAGGACGGTGCGATGGTGCTCGAGGCACCTGAGTCGGCGGCGATCATCGGCCGCGAATACAGCAAGAGAAAGATGCCTGTCTGATATGGAGTGAAAGGCTCGCTCTGACAAAGCCTGATATAAAGAACCCGTGTTGCAATGAGGGGAAATCATGAGATCGATCGCGAGCTATTGTTTAATTCTGGGAATGGGATTGGTCAGCATGGCAGCGGGCGTTGCCGGGGCACAGGATCTGCCCAATAAGCTTACTTCCAACGAAGCCGTTCACGGTTGGAAGCTGCTCTTCGATGGCAAAAATCTGGACGGCTGGCAGCCCTACAGCACCTCTGCACCGCCGGCGACCGGAGACTGGAGTGTCGCTGATGGCGCGATCGTTTGTCCTGGCACCAGCTCCGGGTGGTTGGCCAGCAATGATTCCTATACAAATTTCGAACTCAAACTGCAGTTTCGCGGCAGCGAGAAGGTGAATAGCGGCGTCTTTCTCCGCTCAACCAAAGAGGGCGCACCGCACCAGACGGGCTACGAGCTGCAAATCTGGGACTACCAGCCGGCAGGCTACAACACCGGCAGCTTGGTTGGGTCGCTCAAGGCATCTCCCACCACGATCCTGGATGGAGAGTGGAACGACTACGAAATCACGGCCGATGGTGGCCATTACGTGATCGTTCTCAATGGCAAGACGATCCTCGATGGTCATGATTCGAAACACACCGAAGGGGTGATCGGATTCCAATGCCAGAAAGGAAACAAAATTGAGTTCAGGAACGTCAGGTTACGGTCGCTTGAAAAGTGACTCAGTTAGGGTCGCGGGACGGGGCTTGGCGAGAATTTCCCCTGAATGGTATGGTGTTCGAGGCAGGAGACTCCTATGAAAAAAGTAATCGCGGCCGCGGTGATCGTCTGGACGGTGTTGGGAGCTTCGGCTGCCTTCTCTCAGGTAAAGATGACGAAGGATCAAATGATGTTCTACACCTCAGACTGGAAAGGCGATCGCTTCCCTGATGGGCGCCCGAAGGTGGCCGACGATCTGCTCAAGCGCGCTCTGGACTGCTCGATCGAGGATGTGTGGGACTACCTGCGCCATAAAGGTTACGCGAATCAGTTTGAGGGGGACTGGCAAGCTCTGCACATCGAGAAGCCTTTTGCCGGCCGTGCGCTGACGGCGCAATATATGCCGACGCGTGCGGACATGGCCAAGGCTATCGCGGCGGAAGGTAAGGCGGAGGGACGCGTCAGTGGAAACAATAGCTGGCCTATCAACGAACTGCAGATTGGGGACGTGTATGTCGCCGACGGCTTTGGAAAGATCATTGAAGGCACGTTGATCGGTTCCAACCTGGGAAACGGGATTGCCGCTCACACCCACACTGGTTTTGTCTTCTACGCGGGCATAAGGGACCAGGAAGAGAACCGGGAAATCCCCAACTTCAACGGATTCTATAAGGGTTACGATCCCTCGGCTTGGGCGCAAATGGAGCTGACCTCGATCAACGCTCCGATCCGCATTGGGCGGGCCGTCGTTTTGCCGGGAGATCTGGTTCTGGCGAAGACGGACGGCGTCATCTTTATCCCCGCAATATTGGCGGAAGATGCGGTCAGTCACGCGGAATTTACCAACCTTATGGACGACTACAACTTTGAACTGAACCGCGAAGGCAAGAACGGCGCTGAGTTCGAAGGGGGTTGGACACCTGCTAAGTTTAACGGGCTTTCCAAATATATCGATGCGCATCCTGAGAAGCTGAAGATGCCGCGTTCTGAATTCGATGCGCTTCTGGCTGAAGCGCTCAAGCCGCGCCCACAGCGTACCCCTCCTGCTGGCGCACCGGAACCCTAGAACGCTTTCACGGTTTGCTATGTGCAGCCGTTCTTTGAGGGAACGGCCGCACATAGCACAGTTCTTCTTGTCGCCCGCCTGGCCGGTGGCATATCCCGAGGCATCGATCGTGCTGGACAGCGCAGCTACGGGCCAGTGTGGAATTGGCCCCGCAGCAAGCCCAACTCTATCCACACCCGAAGGAAGAGCGAACAGGCTCAACCCCGCCTACGCTCTTTTCTTCTCCAGGATGAGCGAGGCCTGCAGCATCGCCTTTGCATAGGCGATGTCGAAAACCATGCCCGTGTATCCGCCGCCTTGAGGATACTGATTACGAATGCCTGCCTCGCGATCCGCGTCCAGCGCCCGCTCGTGTTCGGGATAAACTTCCCGCGTGTACTTGACGCGCACCAGTTCCTGCATCACCGCCAGCATGTTGTTGTCGCCCTCGTCAATGAAGCCTTCCACGTAGTCTACATAGGGCTTGAAGACGGTCGGGTTGCGATAATGCACGTGGTTAATGCGGTCCCTTGTTCCAAAGTAGTGGCAGACCTCGACCGGATCATGACCCATCTCCCGCGTGACGCCGCAGTCGAAGGTGATGCCGTTCGAAGGACTGTCCACGATGGTGATCAGTTTTTTCCAGCCCTCGACCGAACCCATGATCTGTTGCGATCCCCGGCTAAGCGGCACCGGTGGATCGTTGGGGTGAAGGGCCAACCGCACATTCGCTTTTTCCGCGGTCGGGATCACGGCCTTCAGAAAGTATGTAATGTTGGCCCAAATCTCGTCGAGGGTGTGCGTGCCTTCGTCGGCAAGGGGCGGCAGGTTCTTCACGCGTTCGTAATCCATGCCCGTCAGTCCGGCGCCGCCTCTGCCGATCTCTGCAAAATAACCCTCTATGGCGCGATGCGCATAGAAGTTGTATTCCACCACCGGCAGGCCGACATTGCCGGCCGCGATGATGGAGAGCTTCACCTTCTCGATATCCTCATCGCGTTTGTTCCCCGGCTTGCCATAGAGGATGTCGCTGGACAAGTTGATCATCAGGTTGCCCACCGTGATATCGACCGCCTTGAACCGCTCCAGGATCGCGTTCAGGCTTGGTTCGGTCCACGGAGAGCCCGAGAGGCCGCCCAGCACGTGATCCACGCCGAGCTGTTTAATGCGCCGCGGCCCTGCCAGCCGATCGGGCGGAGTACTCGCCGCCGCCCCGCCGCCGGCGCCGCCGCGCCCGCCCCCGCCAAAACTGCCGCCATCCCCCATACTGAGTGCAATCTTCGGCGTATCCTTTCCTTCCCTGGGCGCGGCCGGAACCTGAGCTGCCGCCAGAGGCCCTTCGGCGACGGGCGTTAACGCCACTGTCCCAAGGATTTCCATGGCTGTTCGTCGCGAGAATTTCATGGGGGGACTCCGTCCTAATTCGCACCGGGAATTCCGCTTACCGCTCCCGGTTGCCGACAGTATATCCCCAATCACAATGGTAGGGCGGACCCCTGGGCGGACCCCAGCGGTTTCGGAAACTTCCTCGACCGAAGCAGCGGCAAGGTGCAATGTAGGCGGCTGCGGCGGTCTTGCGGGCCAGGGGCAGTGATGGGGCTATTTTCAGGCAGGGTTGCCCCAGGAGGGTCCGTCCGGAACAGGTTGTCGAAGTCAGAGGATTCGCCAACCAACGTCCCTACAATGACAAGAATCCCTTCGACTCCAGGAATCGCCGGGTCTCCGTGGTCGTGAGGTTTACAACTTGAACAGTTCCCGCAGTCGCCGCGTCTGTACGCGGCTGACCGGAATTTCGGTGTGTTTTTTGTCGTCCATACGGAGCTGATAGCTCGATTTGAACCAGGGCACGACCTCCTTGATGCGGTTGATATTCACCAGATAGGAGCGATGCACGC
>PLZN01000605.1 GCA_003152195.1 Acidobacteriaceae bacterium | reverse complement strand
CAGCGGAACAGCAGGTTGTAGTCCATCTCTTCCATCAGCAAGCGCTCGCTGCGGATCGAATACAACATCTGCAGCAACTGCACTCGCAACAGCTTTTCCGGCGCAATCGAGGGACGGCCCACGCGCGCGTACATCGTGTCAAAGCGCCGGGACAGTTGAGTGAGTACTTCGTCCACCATGGCCCGGATAGCGCGCAGCGGATGATCCTTCCGCACCCGCGCTTCCGGCGACACGTAACTGAACATGTGATTCTGCTGCTGATCGTCTCCGCGCATGCCTTGTCGTACCATACAAGGCTGTGGATTAGGAGTAGTTTTTCAGCTCGTAGATCGGCATACTTGTAATACGCGATACGAATATTCGGTGCAGTTTCTTGAGAGACCAATGCAGGCGCTTCAACCGAGCGACGGATTCACCGACGGTCAATCCGGTCGTGGCGGCCTCGCGCATAGAGTGCAGACCCACAAGGGGGGAGACCGGCAAAACCTACGTAGGAATCAACCGGTGCTGCTGATGGATGCTGCACGGTGTTGGCTTGCGTCATGGCTGCCCTTTCACATGCAAAGGTGCGTTCCGGGTTCCAACTTGAACCATAGCCCCAGCGTAGCCATGTGAAGCTCGTGTGTCCTCTCGCGGATTGACCTATATATGTACACAATTGACATGCTGGCTAAAAAACTCCTTGGCAATCTGCGAAACCAGTTACCTGAGCGCGATGAATCCATATTTTGAAAAGGTCCCCTCCGGCCCATGTTCTTTCGTAGCGTATGAGCGGAGCGATCCTCAGTTCGCCTTTGACTGGTACACCGATGGGATCGACTCACCTGACCTGCGTAGTTAAGCGCTCTTGAACTCGCCAACAGCCTGCTCGACATGTGAATCCCTACCGCAGCATTCGCGGAAAGTTTGAAGCGGACCGCGACCGAGGAGGAAGCTCAGACACATGTGGCGACGTAAATATTCCAACCCAACCGCATCACGATGGAGATGTTTTTCGTGACGGCTTGCACGCAACAAGAGGGGCAAATCTGAAGGAGAAACTGATGTCTGGGGTCGAGAAACATGCAAATGAAGTATAGAAACGGGTCAACGCCGGCGAAGACGAAGGGCCACCCTCAGGCCTAGATTGATTCTTTAGATCCTTTCCTCCGGTTGGGTTAGCGAGTTTGGAATGGCTCGCGGTACCTAAGAAACGACGTGCGCCCTGTGACGGGTCGGGAACGAATTCTCGCGGTTCTTGACGGGCAGAAGGCCGACCACCTTCCTTGCATGCCTATCACGATGATGTTTGCCGCAGATATCCTTGGGGTTAAGTACGGACGGTATCTCCGCGATCACAGGATCCTGGTTGAAGCGCAGGTCAAGACAGCCGAGATGTTCGTTCTTGACTATGTCTCCGTGATCAGTTCCTCATCCGAAGCCGCTGATTTGGGTGCAAGGCTCCAGTGGTATGACGACCAGCCGTCGGCAGTCATCGAGGAGGGGGCGCTGTTTGCAGATAAGGCCAACTTCGCCCGCGTGAAAGCTCCGGAACTGATCTCCGGTGGGCTCATGGGAGATCGTGTCCGAGCGGTCGAACTCCTGCGTCAGCGCGTGGGGAAGGACTTGTTGGTAGAGGGATGGGTCGAAGGTCCTTGCGCATCAGCTGCGGACCTCCGTGGCATTAGTCGCCTGATGATGGATTTTTCCGATGATCCGGGGTTCGTCCACGATCTGTTCGACTTCACGCTGGAGGTTGCGATCCGCTTCGCCTCGTCACAGATTCATTCCGGGGCAGACATCGTAGGGGTAGGAGATGCAGCAGCATCTCTGGTGGGCCCGCGGATCTACAAGGAGTTTGTTTGGCCGTGGGAGAAGAAGCTCGTAGACGCTATCCACGCGGAAGGTGGAAGAGTCCGTCTGCATATCTGCGGAAATACCCGCAGAATTCTCGGTGGTATCGGCGAGTTGGGCTGCGACCTAGTAGACGTTGACTTCCCGGTTCCCCTGGAACAGGCACGCTCGCAGATGGGGCCGCTGCAAACCCTGACAGGTAACCTTGATCCTGTAAGAGATCTCCGCAGTGGTTCCCCGGAGTCGATCACACAGTCACTGGAAGCGTTGCGGCAGAAGGCCGGTGCGCGGTGGATTGTGGCTGCGGGTTGCGAGGTTGTGCGCGATACTCCCCACGACAACCTGCGTGCAATGACGAAGTTCGCTCAAACGCACGCGACGGAGAGCTTGCCAGCGTGAATGGATAGCAAATGGAGGTGAGATTCTTAGAAGGCTTGATTCTTGAAGGGGCTCGAAAGCAGAAACTGGATGGTACTCCCGTGCCTACTCAGCTTTGGCGTGGCTTTGATACGGCCTGGAAGTCAGCCATCCTGATAACCTCATGCTGGTCTTTTCCCGCCTCCTCTTCTTTGCTCTTTGCGGCAATGAGTCCCGCGAAAGAGTCTGCGCTTCCGCACCCTGTGATCGGCGTAGATAGCGTTCTAACGACGCATCAGTATGGTTACCCGCTCAGCCGCAGCGACGCCGTGACGTGGCTGTGGTATCGAGCCGTGTGGATCCTCGGCGCCAGAATGTTTCGGAAGGGTGTTCGCTCTTAAGTTCAACACCGTTTGAGGTGGAAAAAGATGACGCAATCGAAGGAGCTTTACGACGCGGTTCTCAACGGCGATGCAAGGAAGGCTCACGCCGCCACGCAAGCCGCAATCGAAGCTGGAACAGGGCCGATGACCCTGATTACCGAGTCGATGGTGCCGGCAATGGACGAGGTGGGCAGGCTGTTTGAGGCGGAAGAATATTTCGTCCCCGAGCTGTTGCTCTCTGGCCGCGCCATGAAGAGCGCAATGGAACTGCTTCGCCCGCTCATGGTTGCGTCCGGCGAAAAGCTGTCTGTAAGAGTGGTCATCGGCACAGTCAAGGGCGACCTGCACGACATCGGAAAGAACCTTGTTGCATCTATGCTCGAAGGAAGTGGATTCGAGGTTGTCGATCTCGGCACCGACGTCTCGCCGGAGAAATTTGTGGCCACGGTGGAAGAGCAGAAGCCGCACATTGTTTGTCTTTCCGCGCTACTGACTGTGACGATGCCTGCCATGAAGACGACCATCGATGCTCTGGAAACCGCGGGCGTGCGAACCAGGGTGAAGGTGCTGGTTGGTGGCGCTCCGGTGACGATGCAGTATGCAAAGGAGATTGGCGCGGACGGGTATAGCGAGACCGCCAGCGGCGCTATCGCTCTCGTGCGGCAGATCGTTGCGGGGGCATGAGACGATGAAGGAAAGGGCAATCGGAAAGTACTCGACACTTGCAATTGCAAGCGTGGATCAGTTGCTGTACGGAACCTGCCCACATCCTCTCGAGTGTGGACTGGGGCTCACCATCGGTGGAGGCCTCGTGTACCCCGAGGTTAACTTTACTCTGCCGCCCATGAATATTTCAGACCAGACCTGGACCGATGTGCTAGCTCACTACGAGCAGATGGCGGAACAGATTCTGCGGCGTGCGGTGGCGCTGGCAACTCCCGGAATCGTGCTTGAATTTGAACTTCTTCCGCCAATGACAGAGCGGCCGGAGTGGGGCG
>PLZN01000125.1 GCA_003152195.1 Acidobacteriaceae bacterium | reverse complement strand
TGCACGTGCGCGTGATGCTGAGCAAATATCGCGGCTACGCGGTTTGTCCCGACTGCAAAGGAACACGGCTGCGTGCCGAAGCACGCGCGGTCCGCATCAACGGCAACAATATCTGCGAGGTCGCGGCCCTCACCATCCGCGATGCGCATCGCTTCTTCGAGAGCCTCGCGCTGACCCGGCAGCAACAGGAGATCGCCGGCGGTATTCTGGTTGAGATACAACAACGGTTACACTTCCTCGATGCCGTGGGCCTGGAGTACATCACGCTGGACCGGCTCGCTTCCACGCTATCGGGGGGCGAATCGCAGCGCATCCAGCTGGCGACTTCGCTTGGCTCGCGATTAGTGGGCGCGCTCTACGTGCTCGACGAGCCGTCCATCGGCCTGCATACCCGGGATACCGCCAAGCTGATCCGCATCCTCGAAGAGTTGCGCGATCTGGGCAACACCATTTTGGTCGTGGAGCACGACCCGGATGTGATTCGCGCGGCAGACTGGCTGGTCGATCTGGGCCCGGGCGCCGGAGAGTTGGGCGGCCGCATCCTTGCCTCGGGTACCGTGCAGGAAGTGGAGGAAAATCCCGACTCGCTTACCGGCCGCTACCTGAGTGGGCAGCTCACCATTCCGATTCCAACCCGGCGGCGTGAGCCGATGCGGGAGAAGCTGGTCCTGCGCGGAGCGCGAAGCCACAATTTGAACGGGCTCGATGTCGAGATTCCGATGGGCATGCTGGTCTGCATCACCGGTGTCTCCGGCTCCGGCAAATCCACCCTGGTGCACGACGTGCTTTATCCCGCCGTGGCCCATGCCCTGGGAAAGAACGAGGGGGGCGACCCCTCGCACCTTTATCGCGAGCTCAAGGGGGCGGAGCGGCTGAACGACATCGTTCTGGTCGACCAGGCGCCGATCGGACGCACCCCGCGTTCCAATCCGGTGACCTATATCAAGGCGTTTGACGCCATCCGGGAACTCTTCGCCGCCCAGCCCGAGGCCCAGCGGCGGGGATACACCGCCGGGTACTTTTCCTTCAATGTGCCTGGAGGACGGTGCAACGTCTGCGACGGCGACGGCACGGTGACGGTGGAGATGCAGTTCCTCGCCGATGTCGAGCTGCCCTGCGAGGAGTGCAACGGAACCCGCTACAAGGCCAGCGTGCTGGAGGTGAAGTACAAAGGCAAGAGCATCTACGACGTCCTGAACCTGACTATTAAGGAGGCCCTCCGCTTCTTTACTGGCCACACGCGGATCCTGGAAAAGCTGGCTGTACTCGACGAGGTGGGGCTGGGGTATGTGCGCCTGGGCCAGTCGGCGACGACCCTCTCGGGTGGGGAGGCGCAGCGGGTCAAACTGGCCGCGCACCTTTCCCTGGGTCGCAGCGCAGCGGGGCGAGCCACCAACGGGACGGCGAAGAAGGCAGGCAGCCGTGTGCTCTATATCCTGGACGAGCCGACAACCGGCCTGCACTTCGATGATGTGAGCAAATTGTTGACCGCCTTCAAGCGGCTGATTGACGCCGGCGGCTCCCTGGTAGTCATCGAGCACAACCTGGATGTGATCAAGTCGGCGGATTGGGTGATCGATCTGGGTCCTGAAGCGGGGGCGGGCGGCGGCTTGGTGGTGGCCGCGGGAACGCCGGAACAGGTCGCCCAGACGTCTGGCTCTCATACCGGATATTGGCTGGGGCGTGCACTGGCCGCGCAAGAGATGCGGGCTGGGCAATGAAAAGGCTTTTCCAATACCAGGCAAGAAGATGTCTTTTCCTTCTGTGCGTTATGGCCGCCGCGGCGCTCCTGGCGGGGGCAGCCGGCCAGGCGCAGAATCAGCTTCCGCCGGGGACGCAGCTACCGGACAGCGGGGCGGAAGGTAAGGGCATTCTGGCGCCGGCTACCACCAAGCCGGATCGCGAAGGGGCCGAAAGCAAGATCGAGCAGCGGGATTTCGAGGCTGCGCGGCCGCTGCTGGAGAAGTACTTGGTCGGGAATCCGGGCGACGCCCGCGCCCTCTTCGACCTCGGCTACGTGGAGGATGCAGGCAGCCACGAAGAAGCCGCCGCCGCCGACTACCGTAAAGCCATCGCCGCGGACCCGAAACAGTTCGAGTCACGGCTCGCTTTGGGGCTGCTATTGGCCCACCAGGCGAAGTGGGATGAGGCCCGGGAGCAGTTGGAGCAGGCGACGCTGCTGACCCCGGCCCCTCCCAATCCCGCAGCCCAGGCTGAGGCCTTCCGGGCGCTGGCCAGGTTGGACCGTACCAGTGATCCAACGGCGGCCCGGAATGCATTGGTCACGGCGCTCAAGATCAGCCCGGAAACCCCGGCCGATCTGCTGTTGACGGCGCAGATTGCCGAAGCGAATGACGATACGGAACTGGCTCAGACCGCCTACCAACGCCTGCTGGCGAGTCATCCGGCGCCTTCGGCGAGCCTGGCATCGGCGGCGACAGGGGGGCTGGTCCAGATCCTGCTCAAGCAGCGGAAGTACGGCGACGCCGAGCCGTTGGTCAAAAGCGCCTTGACGCGCGACCCCGATGATCCGGCTCTGAATGCCCAAATGGCCACCGTTCTGCTCGCCCAAGGGAAGAACGACGAGGCCTTGCCGGTGCTCGAGAAGCTGCAGCAATTGGAACCCACAAATACCTCGGTGGACCAGATGCTGGCCGACGCCTATTCCCAGGCTGGCCTTCCCGAGAAGGCCGATCCGATCTATGCCAGGATGGCGCTCGCCCACCCGGAGGATGAGGATATTCTGGCCGGGCAGGGTGAGAACCTGGTCCGGGAGAGGCTTTATCCCCAGGCCCAGCAGGTGCTGGAGCGAGCGGTCAAACTTAAGCCCGAGGACGGTGATGCCTGGAGTGGCCTGGCCTTCGCCGCGTCGGAAAATAAGCAGTATTCAGCGGCTTTGCACGCTCTTTCCATGAGATCAAAGTCTTTACAGGAGACTCCAGCTACTTACTTCCTATGGGCAACCTGTTACGATAACCTGCATCTGTCGAAATTAGCGCAGGAGTTTTACCGCAAGTTCCTCACCGCTGCCGACGGTAAGTTTCCCGACCAGGAATGGCAGGCCAAGCATCGACTCGTTGCTCTTGGTGGAAGTCATTAACGCAAGACGTTCCGTAAGCCCTCCGAGAGGTGCCCTATGCGGTTCGTGGCCACGGTCTTCGCCGTCTCTGCTCTAGCCCTCAACCTTTCCTGTGTCTGCGCGCTTGCCGCGGATGACAGACTTGTCGATCCTCAGGCCATGGCCGCGCTGGTGGCCAAGGCAGATCAAGCTCAGCCTAAAGAGCAATGTTTTCTTTACGCGGAACTGGTCCACCAAATGACCGAGCTCGCCGGGCAACAACTAATCTCCGGCGATGGTGATCGAGCCTCCGCAACACTGAAGGAAGTGCAGCGGTATGCGGAGAAGATCCATATGGGTGTCGCCGAGGACGGCAAGAAGATGAAAAATGCCGAGCAACTGGTGCGCCACACTTCGTTTCGGCTGAACGGTATCCTCAACGCCGCTTCCTATGAGGATCGGCAGGTACTACAGGCGACCTTGAAGCAGTTGGAGCAGGTGCAAACCGAGCTGATGATGCAGGTCTTCAAGAAATAGCGCTTTCTCTTGTTGCCGTTCTTTCCACCCAATCTCTAATGAAGCGGACCATTGCCATCGCGGCCCTATGGATGTTGGTGATAAGCGCTCCGCTCTTCGGCCAGCGAAAAAAAGATCCCTTGACCGACCAGCAGATCGAGGATGTGCGGGAGGCAGGAGATCAACCCCTGGTGAGGATCAAGCTCTTCGTCGGATACGTTGACGAGCGGGCCAAAGAAATCCATAGCCTCAATGCGGACGCCGGCGCACAGAACAAGACTGTGCAGATGCACAACCTCTTCGATGAGTTCACCCGGCTCTCCGATGAGCTCCAGGACAATATGGACGCCTTTAATGACGAGCATGCCGATCTGCGTAAGGTGCTCAAAGAAGTGATTGACAAGAGCGGTGAGTGGACCACTGCGCTGAACGAGCCCAAGGCAAGTGCCCAATACGACTTCATGCGCAAGTCGGCCATCGATGCGAATCAGAGTGTGCATGACGCGGCCACGCAGATGCTCGCTGACGAGGTGAAGTATTTTGCCGATAAAAAGAAGGCCGACAAGGAGGCAGAGAAGAACGCAGACAAGAATGAAACAAGGTAGCCCGGGCTCTGGCTAGCCTGATTGGAGGCCGAATCGGCACAGTAATCATGAATCGCTCCAACTCCTGCTACGCTGGAAGGCGGTGAATTCCGAATTGCACTTGCTGTTTGCAGAGGAGTACCGTGCCCTTCGGCCGCGCGCTCCGATTCCTTCTCTCGAGATACGTTTCCGCCGTTTCACCAGCCTGAACACCACCATCCGATTGCGCGAGGGACGAGTGCACGTGCACTTGTCGGACCTGCTGGAGGGTGCGCCGGAAGGCGTTCTGCGGGCCATCGCGCATATCCTGTTGGCCAAGCTTTACCGCAAGCCACTGAACGCCGTGCAGACCAACCGCTACCGCAGGTTTGCTTCCAGCGAAGCGGTGATCCGGCAGACGGAGCTGATCCGGCAGTCGCGCGGCCGTAAAAAGATGCTCGGACCGCAGGGCCAAAACTACGATCTGGATGAGGTCTTTGAGAGCCTGAACCGCCGATTTTTCCACGGGCTGATGGGCCGGCCATTGCTCACCTGGAGTGGGCACATGGCGAAGCGCAGCCTCGGCCACTACGATCCGGCGCACAACACGATCGTCGTCAGCCGGGTCTTCGACCGCAAGAACACTCCGCGCTACGCAGTGGAGTATCTGCTCTACCACGAGATGTTGCATCTGAAGCATCCGGTGAAGGTACGCGGAGGGCGCCGCTGCGTGCATCCCCGCGAGTTTCAGGCCGAAGAACGCCTCTTCCCCGAGTGGGAGAAGGCCAAAGAATACCTGAAAACCATTTGATGTAAAGGCCCAGCTTGAGGTTCCCGTTCGCCCCGGAAGCTTGTGATGAAACCGATCTTGCCAATGGTAGAGCGAAGGCGGACGGATCGGCAGAACCGGGCGGGTGCCCCTCGCCTCAGCGTACCTGGGAGATGATGATTGGTTTCCATTGCTTTCCCAGAAGGACGAAACTGAACTCGCTTCCGTATCGCTAGGGCAAAAACAATGGAGGGGCTTCGCCCCGTCTTTTTCGTCCCAGGTACGCTGGGGCGAAGGGGCACCCGTCTATAAGAAACCTTGGTTATTACGAATACGGCTTAGCGCACAGCCTCGCTCACCGGCGGCTGTTCTTTCCGGCTGAATAATGCATCGAGGAAGAGCAAAATCCCCCCAATCACAATGGCGGAATCGGCAACGTTGAAGTCCGGCCAGTGGTAATGAACGATGTGCACTTCGAGAAAATCAATCACGTAGCCGAAACGCAGGCGGTCATATGCATTTCCCAGAGCTCCTCCCAGGATGAGCGCCAGCGCAAGCGTGGTGGCGTTGATTCTGCGGCCAAGCTTCATCAACGCAACCAGCATGGCAACGGCTGCCAGCAGCGAAAAGACGAGCAGCATCCAGCGCACACGCGCGGGCGAACTCGAGTCGTTGAAGAGACTGAAGGCGGCGCCCGGATTTTCCACGTGACTGATGGCGAAGACGTGTGCAATCACCGTCACATTGCTGCCCATCTCAACCCGTGTCGATGCCAGCCATTTCGTGACTCGATCCGCGACGACGACGAGCAGCGAAAGCAGCAGGAGCCAGCCCCGGGAATCCCTGATCGCGGCGGTCATGCTCGGGGTGCACTTTCTTCCGGAGGAACGCCCATCTGATCCAGCGCGGCGGAGCAGCGTTCGCAGACCGTCGGCCAGCGCCAATCCTCACCCGTGTGCACGGAGTAGTTCCAGCAACGCTCACATTTCGTGCCATCGGCCGGCAGCGTCGTCGCGATGACCTGGGGCGACGGCCCGACGATGACTTCCACCTGAGAAACGTTCAGCAGCTCTTTCAAGCTTCCCTGGTAGCGGTCCAGCAGAGCACCCATCTTGGTTGGAACTTCAAGCAGCAGCCGGGCATCGAGCGCCTTGCCAATTTGCTTTGCCCTGCGCGCCTCCTCCAGGCTCTTGAGAGCTTCGTCGCGGATCGAAAGCAAGCTTGCCCAGTCACTCATGAATTCCTCATCGACTGCCGGCGCAAGACTCGCCGGCTCAGGGAAAAGCTCCAGATGCACGCTGGGCAGGCGGTTGCTCATCTCCGGCATGTATTGCCAGATTTCGTCCGCGGTGAAGCTCAACAGCGGCGCTACCAGGCGAACCAACGCTTCGGCAATCGTCCACAACACAGTTTGGGCGGAACGCCGGGCTACATTCTGCGGCGCGAAGGTATAAATCCTGTCTTTGACGGCATCGATGTACAGCGCGCTCAGCTCGGCCACGGCGAATTCATTGAGCGCGTGATAAATGCGATGAAATTCAAAGTCCTCATACCAGCGCAGGATCTTTTCGGTGAGCTCGCGGGTGCGCACCAGCATGTAGCGGTCCAGGGGCGGCATCTGCTCCCAGGCAACCGCATCTCTGTCGGGCCGGAAGCCATTCAGGTTGCTCAATAGGAAGCGGAAAGTGTTGCGCAGCTTGCGGTAAGTCTCCGCGACCCGCTGCATCAGGTTCTCGCTGGCGACCACATCTTCGCGGAAGTCGACGGATGCCACCCAGAGACGAACGATCTCCGCTCCCAGCCGTTGCGCGATGTCGACAGGATCGACCCCATTCCCCTCGCTTTTGGACATGGCCCGCCCGTGCTCGTCGAGCGTCCAGCCGCAGGTGNNGACTGGAACCAGCCGCGATGCTGATCGCCGCCCTCGATATAAAGGTCGGCAGGCCAGGGAAGATCGTCTTCGACTCCCAGAACGGCTGCCTGGCTGGCGCCGCTCTCGAACCACACGTCGAGAATATCCATCTCTTTCTTGAAACCCTCCGCCGCTGGGTCGGCGCCCTCTCCGGCAGGCTGGCCGGCGGCGCAGGAGGGACAGGTTGTGCCCGGGGGCAGAATCTCAGCCACATCGCGCACGTACCAGGCGTCGGCGCCTTCTGCCGCGAAGAGCTCGACGATGCGTTGGTTGACCGCCGGATTGTTTAGCGGCCGACGGCACTTGAGACAGAGGAAGACCGCGATGGGCACACCCCAGATCCGCTGGCGGGAGATGCACCAATCGGGACGTGAAGACACCATGTTGGCAATGCGCTCTTGCCCCCACTGGGGATCCCACTTCACCCGGCCGATCTCCTCCAGTGCGCGCTGGCGGAAGGTGGACACCGAGCCATCCGCGTGGGTCATGGGGGTTTCCATGCCGATAAACCACTGCTCCGTGGCACGGAAAATGACGGGCCAGTGACAGCGCCAGCAGTGAGGGTAAGAGTGAGTGATTTCTTGCCGTCCCATCAGGGCGCCGCGTTCGGCAAGCAGGGCGATGATGGGTTCGTTGGCCTTGAAGACCGTGAGCCCCTCATATTCGGGCTGCGCTTGGCGAAAGCGCCCTGCATCATCCACGTTGGATAGCTGGCTTAATCCATAGCGGCCGCCGGTGTAAAAGTCGTCGACGCCGTGCGAGGGAGCGGTATGAACGGCTCCAGTGCCCTGGTCGGCAGTGACATAGGTGGCGAGAACGCCGAGAACCGTGCGATCGAGGAATGGGTGGGCAAAGGTGACTCGCTCCATCCTCGAGCCAGGAAAGCGGGCGATCTCGCGAGCATTTTCCAGCCCGCATGCAGCGCGGGTCGCGGCCGCCAGAGCCTCGGCAACGATGTAGACATTCCCCTCCTGTTCGAGGGCCACGTATTCGAACTGGGGATGGAAGGCCACGGCAAGCGAGGCGGGCAGGGTCCAGGGAGTCGTGGTCCAGATGATAGTGGAGACCTGTTTGCCGCTGAGCCGGACGTCGATCGCCTCCGGAGCGCTGGTAAGCCGATAACGCACGTAGATGCTGAGGCTGGTGTGGGTGTCGTATTCGACTTCCGCTTCGGCCAGCGCGGTGCGGTCGTGAATGCACCAGAAGACCGGCCTCAGCCCCTTGTAGACGAAGCCATCTTCCAAGAAACGAAAAAAGGTTTCGATGATTTTGGATTCGTACTCCGGCGTCATGGTGGAGTAGGGGCGGTTCCAGCGCCCAAAAACGCCCAGGCGCTGGAACTGCGATCGCTGCAGGTCAAGATACTTCTGGGCGTACGCCCGGCAGGCGCGGCGCACCGCGATGGGCTCCATCTCCAGCTTCTTGCGGCCCAGTTGTTCGTCGACTTTGATCTCGATCGGCAGGCCATGGCAATCCCAACCGGGAACGTACGGGGCATTGAATCCCGCCATGGTCTTCGACTTCACGACGAAGTCCTTCAGGCATTTGTTGAGTGCGTGTCCCAGGTGAAGCGGCCCGTTGGCGTAGGGTGGGCCGTCGTGCAGCACGTAGCTGGGAGCATCCTGACGCACCGCGCGAATCTGCTCATAGAGCCCGTCCTGCTCCCAGGCGGCCAGCCGCTTGGGCTCGCTTTGGGGCAGATTGGCCTTCATCGGGAAATCGGTTTGGGGGAGGCTGAGAGTCGCCTTGAGTTCGGGCGGAGCCGGCATTATGTCTCCAGTAGAAAAACGAACAAAATCTTATTGTATCTTCGCGCCGCCAAAGGTATCCTGCGGCCTTTACGTGTCATGGTCGCAAAAGTTAAAGAGCTGCTTACCTCTGGCCGAAAAAAGGTGTCTAATACTCTTTAAGGGATCTTCACACGATACCGGCTCCGTATTCTGGGGAGAGACAAGCCGGACGAGATTCGTCCATATATGAGGAGATAGGCGGAAAGAGGGATACGCATCCTCTTTTCTCATGAGTTCTATGGCCAATCAGGCTTTGTTACCCCCGGATTTGGATCAACGTGAGCCATTGGAGCCGAAGCTCCTCAGCGAGACCATTGATGAACCGGCGTGGAAGACCATGGCCGGCAACATCTATGACCTCCTGTACCCCAGGAAGCTTCCTCCTCTTGTCCTGACCTCAAAACCCATCGCGGTCATTGACCCGATGAAGGAGGACCGGGGCCGCGCCTCGTCCATCATTGCGATCGGCCTGCATGTGGTCATCGTTGGGTTAATTTTGTGGCTGTCCATAGCGGCCGTGAAGAAGGTGGTATCCAAGAATCAGCTGCTGACCAACGTCGAGGTACCCCAATACATGCCGATCGCCCCCAAGGGACCGCAGATGGGCGGTGGCGGTGGCGGTGGGTCCCATGACATTCTGCAGGCGCCCAAGGGGCGTTTGCCTAAGTTTGAAGAGCAACCCATCGTGCCTCCGATGGTGATCAAGAACGACCATCCCAAGCTGGTGGCCGATCCGGCCATCATGATGCCCAAGGACATTCAGTTGCCCAATAACAACCTGCCCAACCTGGGAGATCCGCGGACCAGCATCGTGGGTCCGGCCTCCAACGGGACTGGCAGCGGAGCGGGCATGGGCAGCGGGTCGGGGGGCGGCATCGGATCGGGCCATGG
The DNA here is from genome assembly GCA_003152195.1 of Acidobacteriaceae bacterium. Lineage (GTDB taxonomy): Bacteria > Acidobacteriota > Terriglobia > Terriglobales > Acidobacteriaceae > PALSA-350. The sequence goes on along the minus strand of PLZN01000125.1, from coordinate 780 downwards.
GAACGGCTATGGTCCGGGTGAAGGCGGCGGGTACGGCGGCGGTCTCTACCACGTAGGCGGCGGCGTTTCTGCACCACAGCTGATATTCGCGCCGGATCCTGAGTTTTCTGACGAGGCCCGCCGGGCGAAGTACCAGGGTGTCTGCGTGGTCTCCTTGATAGTGGATGCACAGGGCAACCCGCAGCGGGTTCAGGTCGTGCGTCACCTGGGCATGGGGCTGGACGAGAAGGCGGTCGAGGCGGTGAAACAGTATCGCTTTAAGCCAGCCAGCCTGCAGGGAAAACCGGTGCCGGTGGAAGTCAACATCGAAGTAAATTTCCGCATTTATTGATATTCTTGCCCGGGAATTCGATCCTCTCCGGGCATCTTCGTCATCGCAGCCTGACGGTATTTTCCGCTATGGCGCCCAATCTAAGAAGCGATGTGGGCGATGCTCACCTCACACCGGGCTACGAAATAGACGAAATAAACGAAATAAGTTACCGGTGTACGCACTTATTCCGCATTTTTCACACCAAAAGGCGTTGGGTAACCAACTTGATAGGGGACGGGCTTTACAGGCTGCGGAAAAANNAATCAATGTGGGCTTTAGCCCCTGAAGTATGCTTTCCGCCGATTTCACTCGAATCCAGAGTTTTTCCGCAGCCTGTTTAGCCCGTCCAACCCAGGACTACGTCTTGGGCTATTTTAGAGGCCGTCCCTCCGGGACCGAATACAAAGCACAGTTATCCAGTCACAAGGTCATCGTAAGAGTCGCATCGAAGTCTGATGCGCCACCTC
>PLZN01000616.1 GCA_003152195.1 Acidobacteriaceae bacterium | reverse complement strand
CCCGCCTATCATCAGGTTGCCCAGCGTGACGCCGCCGCCCTTAAGCTTGTCCACGATCGGCTGCAGTTGTTCGACGGTCCACGGAATTTTCGGGCCGTTGGATAGAACGTGATAAACACCGATTTGGACAACTCTTCGAATCGCCTCATCTGTCAAGCCATCGGTCACGGTTTGGCCATTTGGCGCAGCGCCTATCGATATGCCCATTGCTATCTTGGGCGTACCCGGTCCTTCCTGAGGCATGCCGTTACCAAGCCACCACGGTTGTCCACCCGCTTGCGCTTGTGCCCGGCCCTCAACGATTGAGGGCGCCAAGGCTGTAGCCGCCAAGCCCTTGATGAGATTCCGTCGCGAAAAATACGAGTTCATAAGTGACGCTCCTCACACTTCCGAATAGTTTGGTCATCTTGGGCATCGACCGCCGTGTGCGCATTCAGGTTCAGGATTTGCGGTTTGATTTATGGCGGAACGAAATCCGGCCTTGAATTCAAACACAGGAATCCCCTCCCCGTCCACTTAACCAAAACATGTTCACCTAACCTCTCCGGCATCGGTCTGACCTTCATACTTAATCACTTAGGCATGCACATCCCAGATAGTGGTACGCCCTTGACACGCGTGTAAATACAGGCATAGACTCCGTGGCGTTTCAGAGTAGAAAGAGGTGTTTCACACCAGCCAAAGCCAAACACAACGAACCTGATGGAACACAAAGGCGAGTCGCTCCTGGAGGGGGGAAGACATGCGAACAAAGGCCGCGCCGAGCGGAATCAGAGGCTGGTTGCAGTTTTTCGTGTTCGGAGTGTTCTTGTCGGCACTCTGCGCATATGGCCAGAACGTCAACGGCACCATCGTCGGAACTGTTTCGGACTCCACCAGCGCCGCAGTTCCGGGCGCGACCGTCACCATCACCGACGTGAACACCAATGTCAACCGCACAGCTCAGACGGACGCGAGCGGCTACTTTTCCGTTCCCGATCTTGCTCCGGGGACTTATAAGGTCACGGCCCAGAAAGACGGCTTCAGCACGGCAGTGAATACCGGGATCAGCCTGTTCGCGGACCGGACCGCACGCGTCGATATCACCCTCAACCCGGGTGCGGTTACCCAGACGGTAACGGTCAGCAGCGCCATCACGCCGGCGCTCCAAACGGACACTGCGGATACGGGCCGCGATATCGACACGGCCGCGGTTGCGGAGCTGCCGCTTTCCACCGGGCGCAATTTTCAGAACTTGCTGAATACCGTTCCGGGTGCAGGAGTCGCCGCCAAGGACCACTCGACCTTCTACAACCCGCAGCTCAGCATGGCGAGTACCGTGAACGGCCAATCCAGCCAGTACAACACCTTCGACATTCAAGGCGTGAACGACAACCAGCGCAACCAAATGCTGCAGATCTACATTCCACCGATCGAAGCGATCCAAGAGGTACAGATCACAACCAGCAACTATGACCCTCAACAGGGAACGGCCCTTGGAGCAGTCACCAACGTCATTCTAAAATCGGGTACGAACCAGTTTCACGGTGAAGCCTACTACTTCTACCAGAGCAGCACACTCTCGGCCAGGACCTACTTCCAGACAACACCGAAAAATCATGCCGTATTCAACTACTACGGCGGTAACTTCGGAGGTCCGATTCAGAAGGGGAAGATGTTCTTCTTCGCCGACTTCCTGGAATACACCCAGCACATTGGAGAGTTCGAACAGGTCAGCGTGCCCACGGCGGCAATACGGGGCGGCGATTTCAGCGGTGCGGGCCTGACGCCGATCTACGACCCCACCACGGGAGATACCGCGGATTGCCTGCCAGGCGGCACTCCCTCGCTTTGCGGGACCGGCCGTAAGCAGTTTAGTTACAACGGCATCCTGAATGTGATTCCCCCGGATCGCCTGGATCCCGTGGCGCAAAAACTGCTGGCGCAGGTTACTCTGCCCAACGCCAACCAGAACGCTGCCGGCGTGCTCCAGTACCAAAACAACTTGCTGACAAGCAGCTTCTTTACCCAAAATACCCCGTATTTTGACGTGACGATTGATCGGTTTTTTCAAAGCAACGATCACATTTACGGGCGCTTTAGTTATGAAAAGCCCACGCTCAACCAGCCGGGCATTTTCGGCGCCTACGGCGGTCCGCTCCCGGGCAGCCTCTCGGGGGAGGAGGGTTACGGGAGCGAAAAAACCTATTCGACGGGCGTGAACTGGATCCACCCGTTTGCATCGAAACTGCTCTCCGAGGCTCGCTTCGGTGTGAGCCGGTACAACAACCTCGCCTATCCTACGGGTTATGGACAAAACCTGGCCGAGGAAGTCGGAATCCCTGGCGCAAATGTCAGTCAGTTCACCAGCAGTATCAGCGCCATCACCAGTGAAGGCTTTTCCGATCCTATGATTGGAGGATGCAACAATTGCCCCTGGAACCGCGCGGGAACGAATATCGAGTTCGTGGAAAACATGACGAAAGTCACCGGCAACCACACCCTCGAGTGGGGCGTCGACTATCATCGTTGGCGCGACGACTTGCTTCTGGTCGGCAATCCGCCGGGCGGCTTTGTGTTCGCCCCTGGCACCACCGCGCTCAATCAAAAGGGAGCTCCGGCGAGCGCCTTCGCCAACAATTTCGCAAGTTTCCTCCTGGGCGGCCCTAGCGCCGTCAATCGCGGATACGTAAACATTTTTCCCGCTCTCCGCCAGAACCAGATCTTTGCTTACTTTGGCGATAAGTGGCAGGCCGGCCCGCGGCTCACGATCAATGCAGGATTGCGCTGGGAGTACTACGGTCCCCCCACCCCGCACTTTGCAGGTGGCTTCTCCAACTATGTTCCAAGCGACAACACCTTGCAGTTGGCGGGAGTCGGGGTTGTTCCAAGAAATATGGGAGCGCAGCCCGATTACAATAACTGGGGGCCGCGTTTCGGCGTGGACTATCGCATTTCCCCCAACAGCGTGGTGCGCGGCGGTTTTGGGATCAGCACGCTGGCCTGGAACATCGATCTTTTCGCCTACAACTACCCCCTTGAGCCGACCCAATCGTACAACAGCCTGAGCGGTTTTGGCCCCGCGGTCCTTGCCAACAACGCCGCGGCAACCTTTGCGCAGGGAATCCCCGCACTGCCGCCTTATGTCCCCCCGGCGAACGGGATCATCCCAGCCAATACACCTGCTCTGCTCAACCAGAGTTACTTCGCCATCAACCTGAACTGGAAAAACCCGTATCTCGAATCATGGAATTTCGCGTACGAGCGAACTCTCCCCGGAAGTTGGGTCTTGGATGTCGCTTATGTGGGGAATCATGGCATCCATACTCCTATCCAATACAACCAGAACGCCGCTACAGCGTATGGGAAAGGAGCGGCGGGCCAGCCGGAATACGGGCCCTGCGCCGCATGCGGCAGTCCGAATGCGAATGTTGGCCGTACCGCTGGCACCACCGAGTATTTTGTAGGTTACAGCTCGAACTATAATGCTCTTCAGGTCAAGTTCGATCACAAGTTCGCTCGCGGCTTCTCCGTGACGAACTCGTACACTTACGGAAGAGCCATGGGGTTTGCGAGCGAAGCCAGCGACTACCCGAACGGGCTCCTGGACTACGTCAACCAGCGGCGCAACTATGCGGCGACGGACTTCAACCAGACGCACATCTTTAATGAAAGCTTCCTCTGGCATCTGCCATTTGGAGAAGGTGCGCATCTCGCCAGTACGGGTATCCCGAGCAAGGTTCTTGGCGGCTGGCAGCTCTCTGGAATGTGGGAGACCGCAAGCGGCATGCCCTTGAACTTCTCCTGTACATGCGCGTCCTTTAACACTCCGGGCAATCAGGCTTTTCCCAACATGAGCGGCCCAATTCAAAAGCTGCATGGCATTAAAACGACACCCTGGTTTAATACCAGTGTCTTCTCGAACCCGCCGGCTGGAACACAGGGGAACGTGGGCAACTACATATCCGCGGGCCCCCGATTCTTCAACCTCGACGCCTCGGTCTTTCGAAGAATACGCCTCACGGAGCGGTTCAATTTTGAATTTCGCAGTGAATGGCTGCATGCCACCAATACACCGCAGTTCGCCAACCCCAACACGCAATATGGAAGCTCGGCCTTCGGCCTCGTCTCTTCCTTAGGTCCTAATGCAGGCAACCGCCAGATCAATCTTGCAGGCAAGATCATATTTTGAGCGGCAAGACGATCCTCGACGGTTACGATTCGGAGCCTACCGAAGCGGTGATCGGATTTCAGTGCCGGAAAGGAAACAAGGTTGAGCTCAGGAACTTGGCGAGAATTTTTCCTGAATGATGTGGTGTTCGAGGCAGAGGCCCCTATGAAAAAAGTGATTGCGGCGGCGGTGATCGTCTGGACGGTGTTGGGAGCTTCGGCTGCCTTCTCTCAGGTAAAGATGACGAAGGATCAGATGATGTTCTACACCTCGGACTGGAAAGGCGATCGCTTCCCTGATGGGCGCCCCAAGGTGCCGGACGATCTGCTCAAGCGCGCTGTGGACTGCTCGATCGAGGATGTGTGGGGCTATCTTCGCAGTAAAGGTTATGCCAATCAGTTTGAGGGGGACTGGCAAGCTCTGCACATCGAGAAGCCCTTTGCCGGCCGTGCGCTTACGGCGCAATACATGCCGACGCGTGCGGACATGGCCAAGGCCATCGCGGCGGAAGGTAAAGCGGAAGGACGCGTTAGCGGAAACAATAGCTGGCCTATCAACGAACTGCAGATTGGGGACTTGTATGTCGCCGACGGTTTTGGAAAGATCATTGAAGGCACGTTGATCGGTTCCAACCTGGGAAACGGCATCGCCGCACACACCCATACGGGTTTTGTCTTCTACGGCGGCATAAGGGACCAGGAAGAGAACCGGGAAATCCCCAACTTCAACGGCTTTTATAAGGGGTACGATCCTTCGGCTTGGGCGCAAATGGAGCTGACCGCGATCAACGCTCCGATCCGTATCGGACGGACTGTTGTTTTGCCGGGCGATCTGGTTCTGGCGAAGACGGACGGTGTTCTGTTTATCCCCGCAATATTGGCCGAAGACGCGATCAGTCACGCGGAATTTACCGGCCTTATGGACGACTACAACTTTGAACTGAACCGCGAAGGCAAGAACGGCGCTGAGTTCGAAGGCGGTTGGACACCCGCTAAGTTTAACGGGCTTTCCAAATGGATCGATGCTCATCCTGAGAAGCTGAAGATGGCACGTTCGGAATTCGATGCGCTTCTGGCTGAAGCGCTCAGGCCGCGCCCACCGCGTACCGCTCCTGCTGGGCCGCCGGGACCCTAGAGTGGTGACTCAGAGGTTCGCAGCTAAGCAGGGTAGGTCGCTGAAAACGCAGGTTCGTCCACTGCGCTACCCCGGATTTCCTGCGGTCCCGGCTGGGCCCGCAGGCGCGGCCGTAGGTGGCGTCGCCAGCAACCGGCCAAGCCGCTGATAGCGCAGCAGTCGAACAGATCCCCGTCATCAGGGTCCTTCTCGAAAAGTCAGAACTCCTCGCATCGCTCTCCCTTGAATCGCCTCCCGCAGAACAGCAGGCATAAAATAGCTGGAGAAGCTTTGAAGGAGATTTGCATGGGTAATCAAGAGCCGGATCCAGAGATATCGGAGACGGAGAAGACAATGGCTGGTCCTGACCGCAGAGAATTCTTCAAGCTGGCCGTTGGCAGCGCTTTGGGCGCCGCTGGATTCCTTTCATCGACACGGACCGTCTCGGCAAGCGTGCACAAAAATGCACCAGGCATCAAATTGTGTGCGCAAACCTCGGCCAAGCCTAGCGAGGATGAGCTTCTCTTCCTCAAGCAGATTGGCGCCGAGTACGTGAGTGTGGGTTCCACCCCCGACCTGAGGACCGCGGAAGGCTTCCTGCAAATCAAGAAGCGTTACGCGGACGCAGGGATCACGGTATGGAACATTGGCAACACGAGTGTCCATAACATGCCTGAGGTCACGCTGAACCTGCCCGGGCGCGACCAGAAGATTGAGGAATACAAGCGATACTTGCGCAACCTGGGCCAGGCAGGGATTTACTACACAACCTACGCGCATATGGGCAACGGTATCTGGAGCAGCGGCAGAGCCACCATTCGGGGTGCCGAGGCCAGAGAATTTGACATGGCAAGTCCCAACAAAGTGGGCGTATGGGACGGCAAGAAGTTCTATGAGCCGCTTTCCCACGGGCGGAAATTTTCTAAAGAAGAGATTTGGGAGAACTACACCTATTTCATCAAGCAGGTGGCGCCCGTTGCCGAAGAGAACAATGTCCGCATCGGGATTCATCCTGACGATCCGCCGGAACCCGAGCTGGCCGGCGTTCCGCGTTGTATCTTCGCCAACTACGAAGGCTACAAGCGCGCCATGGAAATCGCCAACAGCCCCAACGTAGGCATCTGTCTCTGTTGCGGTTGCTGGAACGAAGGCGGTCCGCAGCTCATGCACAAAGATCCGGCGGAGATGATCCGGGCGTTTGGTCCGGAAAAGATCTGGAAGATTCATTTCCGCAACGTGAGCGCGCCGCTTCCGCACTTTGTCGAGACCTTCATGGATAACGGTTACTACGACATGTCTAAGATCATGACGGCTCTGGTGGAGGTCAACTTTGACGGCATCGTAATCCTGGATCACACGCCCTCGGTCGAAGGGGGCCCCTACGCTGAGCAGGCATATGGGTTCGCATATATGAAGGCGTTGCTCAATCGAGCAAAGTCCGAAGTTAAGGCATAAATTTCGCGTTACGCAAGATCTGCACCGATGTATTTGGTGGCCCTTGGGTGAGTGCGCACCCGGCGCCGCAGCATCCTGTAAAATCGAGCGGTTCCAGAAGAAGGCTTGGTTTCGCGGCTCAAATGCCGCACTCCCAGGCAGCCGCCGCTCAATGCGGCGGCTGGCAATGCAGCCTGCCTGGGAGACGAAACTTTGACGTAGGGGTTCAGACGCAGATGGGTAATCTCCGGGCAGTTGCGGCGATCGCGTTGGGATTGGGCGTTTATATCGCGGGTTCATTCACGGCATATGGTTCAGGGGCTCCAGCAGCGCCCAAGGAACAGGTAACGCAAGACTGGCCGGCTTATGGGGGACACGACGGAACTCACTACTCCAGCCTGTCGCAGATCAATCGCGGCAACGTGAAAAATCTTGTGGTCGCGTGGAAATATGACACCGGAGAAAAGGGCGGCCTGGAGGTAAATCCCATTATCGTCGGCAAGGTTCTCTATGCCTGCACGCCGGCCGGCAGTGTGATCGCGCTCGATGCGGCAACCGGCAAGCTGCTGTGGAAGTTCGCACCGGCCGTCCCCGGCAGGCTGCTCACGCGGGGCGTCTCCTATTGGACCGACGGCCACGAAAGCCGCATCTTTGCTGGCTTTCGCAGCTATGTTTACGCCATTGATGCGACCACCGGCAAAGGGATTCCCAGCTTCGGAGAGGATGGGAGAATCGATCTGCGCAAGGGCCTGCGCGGCAACTACCTGGAAAATACCGTCGCCCTTACCACGCCGGGAAGCATATTCAAGGATCTGATCATCGTGGGTGGCTCAAACCCGGAAACGCATCCGGCTCCCCCGGGGGATATTCGTGCCTTCGATGTACATACCGGAGCCGTGCGCTGGACCTTCCACACCATTCCGCATCCCGGAGAGTTCGGCTATGACACCTGGCCGAAGGAGGCCTGGAAAGATGCCGGAGCCGCCAACAACTGGGCCGGGATGAGCGTCGACACCGAGCGCGGTATGGTGTACGCACCGACAGGATCCGCGGTCTTCGACTTTTATGGTGGAGATCGAATTGGCAACGATCTGTTTGCCGACACGTTGCTTGCTCTTGACGCCGAGACCGGCAAGCGCATCTGGCATTTCCAGGGTGTCCACCACGATCTTTGGGACCGCGATTTTGTCGCCCCTCCCGGGCTGCTTACGCTCACGCGTGACGGCAAGCGGGTCGATGCCGTATCACAAACCACCAAGTCCGGCTTTGTCTACCTCTTCGACCGCACAACAGGCAAGCCGCTTTTTCCGATTCAGGAATCGCCCTACCCTGCCAGTACGGTTCCCGGCGAAGTCACTTCGCCGACGCAGCCCCTGCCCACCGCGCCCGCGCCATATACACAACAGAGCGCAACGATAGATACGTTAACCGAGCGAACGCCCGAAGCGCACGCATGGGCAGTGAAGCAATTCAAAACCATGATCGGTGGCGGGCAATTCGTTCCTCCAAGCGTCGACAAGCTAACGGTCGATATGCCGGGTTTTGCCGGGGGCGGGGAGTGGGGTGGTACTGCAGCCGACCCCGAAGGAGTGCTGTACGTCAATGCGAATGACACCGCCTGGCTCGTCGGCCTCACGGTTCCTCCGCCGCCTGGAAGTTTGGGCGAGCGCGTCTACCAGACCCAGTGCAGTTCTTGCCACGGGATCAACCGCGCCGGTTCCCCGCCTGCGGTTCCTGCCTTGCGCGGCATCGAAGGGATCCTGACCGATGAGGAGATTACCGCCACCATTCGGCAGGGAAAAGGCCGTATGCCCGCGTTCAGCAGCCTGAGTGACGACGAGGTTAAGGCCCTGGTGCGCTACCTGACCAGGGCTCCGCAACAGCAGGGGCCGCCTCGGCCGAATGTTAGGGCAGCGGCCTCCGCGGAACCCGTGGCGGCCGAAGGGGCCAGCGAGCAGGCGAAAAATGACATGCCGTATCGGACTATCGGGTTTCGCCGATTCACTGACCCGGAGGGTTATCCGGCGACTGCGCCGCCCTGGGGCACTCTCAGTGCAATCGACATGAACACCGGCAAGTATCTGTGGAAGATTCCATTCGGCGAGTATCCGGAGCTGGTAACCAAGGGAATGGCTGCTACCGGCTCGGACAACTACGGTGGCCCGGTGGTCACGAGTGGAGGCCTCCTCTTTATCGGCGCGAGCGTTTTTGACCAGAAGTTCCATGCTTATGACAAGAGCACGGGAAAGCTGCTGTGGGAAACCGAATTGCCTTTCTCCGGGCTGGCAACACCCGCGACCTACATGGTGGATGGGAAACAGTATGTCGTGATTGCAGCCGGCGGAGGGCAATCGAGCAGGAAACCGTCGGGCGGGGTATACGTCGCCTTCGCACTCCCCTAGAGCGCCTCCGGGCACTTTCGTCACTGCAGCCAAACGACGGGTGGGATCCACAGCGCTCCACTTCCAATTCTTGACCTTTTTCCTGATCTCGGCGACCAATGCGGCCTGAACAGCGGAGTGTATTTTCTTGATCCGGCAAGCGATGCGGCCCGAACAGCGGAGGGTTCCCCACGTTCGCCCCAGCGTACGTGGAACGAAAAAGACGGGGCGACCCGGATTTCCTGCACGCGTCTCCATCCATGTTCGCGTGTGCGGCTTTCTGTGAGGAAAGCCGCATAGAGTTCCTTGACTCCACCAAGCCCCACAGGAAATCCGGGGGAAGCCCCTTCCATTGTTTTGCCATAGCCACGCGAAAGTAAGTGCGGTTGCACCCTTCCGAGAAAGCAATGGAAACAAATCATTATCGTCCCAGGTATCCCGGATTTCCTGTTGAGGTTGGTGGCGTTGTCGAACTGCATGCGGCTTTCCTTACAGAAAGCCGCACACGCGGGCTTGTCTGGTGCTGCGTAACAGGAAATCCGGGTACGCTGGGGCGAAGGGCACCCAATGCTTCGCCTGCCGCGAACTTCTGACTCACCGACGCTTCGGCCCAAAAAGGTTCTAATCGTAGCGCTCGAAGATGATCTGTTTGCGCTGCCAGCCAATGGTGGTCAGACACTCGCGGTTCGCGGAAACCATTTCATTCAATCCGCAGATATAGGCGTGGATGTCGTAGACCGCCCCTTGGACGGGACGTGGATCCTGGACGCTGGCATGCTCTCCAGCGATTTGTCCTACGAACTCCTGCACGTAGCCGTGCCTGCCCAGCCATCCATTTTGCGGCCGGCTCAGCGTTTTGTAATAGAAGAAGTTTCGCCGGGTGGCGGCAATGCGCTCGAAATAGTCCTCGTAATAGAGCTCGGATTCATGCCGCGTGCCATACACCAGCCAGAACTTTCTCCCTTGGCTGCGGTCTTCGCCGTTGTCCGGGAACAGGTGTTCGACGAAGCCCCGCATGGGTGCGATGCCCGTCCCGGTGGCGATGAAGATGCTGTCGGTCAGCGGTGCGCGTAAGAGGAACAACCCATGCGGCCCGTGAAACTCAAGGCTCTGTCCCACTTCGAGGTCGCATAGCAGGTTGGAAAAGAACCCACCCTCCACGCGATTGACACAAATGTCGAACTGGTTGGCACGGGGCGCCGATGCGATCGAGTAAGCCCTGGTCTGCTGCTTTCCCGTGGGGTCATGCGCCACGGCCGAGATGAACTGCCCCGGCTCAAAATCAAATCGTTCCATTCCGTCGATAGTGAATTCAAGATGGAAACATGCCGCCCGTTCCGAGAGTAGGAGTCTGCGCGTGAGCCGCGCAGTGTAGAGTTGCCGTGCCAATATTTGCCACCTCAGCTGGAATGCAAATGTTGCCTTATCAATAAGTATTGCAGACCGCGCAACGCGACCCAGCCTTGCAAGAAGCGCCGCTATCTATTCGACGGTCACGGACTTGGCCAGGTTTCGCGGCTGATCGACATCGCAGCCGCGCCGCACCGCGATGTGGTAGGCCAGCAACTGCAACGGAACCACCTCGATCAGCGGCAACAGCAGTTCAGGGGCGGAGGGCACGTAGATCACATGCTCCACCAGCTCGCGAATCTGCTTGTTGCCCTCGGTAGCTACCGCGATCACACGCCCCGACCGCGCCGTCACTTCCTGGATGTTCGAAAGCGTCTTCTCATACCGCAGCACCGACTCCGGACTGCTCGTATCGCTCGTTGCCAGCACCACGACCGGTAGAGATTCATCGATCAGTGCGTTGGGACCGTGCTTCATCTCGCCTGCCGGATAGCCCTCCGCGTGGATGTACGAAATCTCCTTGAGCTTCAGCGCCCCTTCGAGCGCGANNGAATGTAGGAGATCTCTTTGAGTTTCAGCGCCCCCTCCAGCGCGATAGGAAAGTGAATGCCGCGGCCCAGAAAGAGAAAGTTCGACGCGGATGCAAAGACCTTGGCCAGTTGCCGGCACGTGCTATCGCGCTGCCGCAGCACCTCCTCAATTTTTCCCGGAATTCGGCTGAGCGCGTCAACCAGCGCGACGCTTTCGCCGCCCGAAATGGTCGCGCGCTTCTGAGCCAGATGCAAGGCGAAGAGGAACAGCGCCGTCAACTGGGCGGTGAAGGCCTTGGTCGAG
>PLZN01000193.1:722-30420 GCA_003152195.1 Acidobacteriaceae bacterium | reverse complement strand
AGTAGAAGTGAAAATGCTCTAGTACCTCCATTCCCTCATTGATGGCATGCGGTGCCGGTTGGAGACGGTGCCGCCGCTGTATTGCTCGGACCTCTCTCCTTGACAATCTAGGAGATACATTTTATCGTTCTCCTAGATCGTCAAGGGGTGGCAATGTCCGATCAACTCGACTTGATGCAGGGAACGCTCGACATGCTCATTTTAAAGGCGGTGTCGCTTGGTTCGTTGCATGGCTACGGCGTTCTGCTGCGCATTCAACAGATCTCCGGCGACCAGCTGGCGATTCTGCAGGGGTCGCTGTATCCGGCACTGTACCGGCTGGAGCACCAGGGCTTGATCGCCAGCGAGTGGGGCGAGTCCGACAACAACCGCAGGGCGAAGTTCTACCGCCTGACTGCGGCCGGGCGGAAACAGCTGCGCGTGGAGACGGAGAAGTGGAACCGCATGGTCGCGCTGATGGCCGGCATCCTGAGCACGGCGCCGGAGCAGGGATAGCCATGCGATCGCAACTGCGCTCCTATCTTCGTTCGCTGCTGCATCGCAGGACGGTCGAGTCAGACATGGAAGCCGAGTTGCGCACCCACCTCGAGCTGCGCGCGCAGGACCTGGAGCGCACGGGACTATCGCGAACGGAGGCTCTGCGGAAGGCGCGGATCGAGTTTGGCGGAGTGGAGAAACACAAAGAGGATATGCGCGCGTCGCTGGGGCTGCGGCTGTTCGACGAGCTGCGCGCCGATCTTCGGTACGCAGCGCGGATTCTGCGGCAGAGCCCGGGGTTTACCGCGGTGGCCGTGACCTCGCTGGCGTTGGGGATTGGGGCGAACACCATTATCTTCACCCTGGCGAAAGGGGTGCTGCTTGACAAGTTGGCCGTGCCACATCCGGGAGAGCTGCGGCTTTTCTCGGTGATCAATGAGCGCGCGCAGAATACGGTGACAGCCTTCTGGGGGAGTTCCCACAAAACCCCGGATGGAAAACAAGATATTAGCTCGCTCTCCTACCCCATCTATCAGCTGCTGCGACAGCAAAACCATGACCATCCCGTAATGGATGACCTTTTTGCCTTCAAGGACCTTGATGGGCCGGGCAGCCCCACGATCACCGTGGACGGGCACGCCGAGGCGGTTACGGCCCAGTTAGTCTCTGGAAATTTCTATCGGCAGATGGATGTGCAGCCGGTGCTTGGACGGGGGATTCAACCCTCAGACGACGTGGCTGAGGCTGCTCCGGTGGTCGTCATCAGTGATGGTCTCTGGTCACGAGTCTTTGCACGATCGCCTGCCGTGATCGGTCAGACGATCCATCTAAACTACATGCCGATCACCATTGTCGGGGTCAATCCCCCGGAGTTCACTGGCGCGGCAAGCGTGCAAAACTCCCCGGGTATCTTTTTCCCCTTCAGCCTGCAGCCTAGGATTTTCCCCAACATGCTTCCGGGTCCCGAGCCCGGTTCGCTGCTCACTAATACCCAGCTGTGGTGGGTACAGGTGATGGGCCGCATGCTGCCTGGGGTCTCCCATGCGGCCGCACGTGCGGCGTTTGATGTGTGGTTTCAGCAGGACATTCGTGCCACGATGCCGATGCCGAAAGACCCGAAATTTCCGCCGCTTGTGATCGAGTCCGGTAGTCAAGGCATGGCCAATGCGAACGTACTATATGCCCAGCCGATCTATATTCTGTCAGGGCTGGCCGGCTTTGTGCTGCTGCTGGCGTGCGCCAACCTTGCCAACCTGCTGCTGGCGCGGTCGGCGGCACGGCAGCGGGAGATGTCGGTGCGCTTGGCGTTGGGGGCAAGCCGTGGACGCGTTCTGCGCCAGGTGTTGACGGAGAGCCTGCTGCTGTCTTCTCTCGGGGGCGCCGCGGTCTTGGCGGTGGGTTATGCGGGACGCAATGTGATTCCTCATATTCTTTCCTCCGCGTGGAGACCTGAACCGCTCACCAGCCGCTTTGATCTACGCCTCTTTGCCTTCACTGCTGGAGTTTCGCTGCTGACAGGGATGTTGTTCGGGCTTGCGCCGGCATGGCAGGCTACGCGCACGGAGGTCAACACCGGGCTGAAGGAGGCGGCCAGTTCGACCACGCGTCGCCGCAAGGGGCTTGCGGGCAAAACGCTGATCGTCTTCCAGGTGGCGCTCTCCATGGTGCTGGTCGTCGGGGCCGGCCTCTTCGCTCTTACGCTGTCAAACCTGAACCAGGCCAACCTCGGTTTCCATCCGGAGAATCTGCTGCTGTTCGCGATCCAGGCGACGCCTTCCCGCTATCCTTCACCGCAGGACGTCGCGCTGCATCAACGCCTCGAAGAGCGTCTTGCAAGAGTCCCGGGCGTTGCCTCAATCACGGCGGTGAGCAATCCTGTGCTGGCCAACTTTATCGACGACACCACTTTTCAGCCGATGGACCAACCGAAGCGGACGGGCAACAACTACGTGAATGAAAACAGTGTCGGCGAGAAATTCCTCGAGACCTATCGCATTCCTATCCTCGACGGCCGCAGCTTTAGCTCGACCGATACGGCGGCTTCGCCTTCGGTTGCCGTGATCAATGAGGCAACTGCGCGGAAGTTCTACGCCGGTATCAATCCGGTTGGCAAGAGCTTTAAATCGGAGGAAGACGGTCCACAGGTCATCCATCAGATCATCGGCGTAGCAGCGGATGCGAAGTACGACAATCTGCGCGATGAGCCTCCACCTACGTTCTATAGGCTCTACCGGCAGAGTAAGAAGCAGCCGCTGTTGACCTATGTGGTGAAGACATCGCTGCCGGCAGCGGCGATTCTGCCCGGGATTCGCGCGGCGGTGCAGGAGATCGACAAGGACTTGCCGATCCGCGATGTGCGTACGCAGGTGCAGCAGATCGACGCGACTGTTTCGCAGGAGCGGTTGTTTGCGACGCTCACGGCGGGATTCGGTTTACTTGCACTGGTGCTGGCGTGCATTGGGATCTACGGCATCATGGCGTACGACGTGGCGCGGCGGACGAACGAGATTGGGATTCGCATTGCGCTGGGTGCGAAGGCCGGGCAGATGCTGCGGATGATGTTGCGCGAGGTGTCGTGGATGGCGGCTATCGGTATCGGCTCAGGGGTGGGCGCGGCGTTGTTGCTGACACGCTTTGTCAGCTCCATGCTCTATGGGCTGAAGGGAAACGATCCCATGATTCTTGCCGGCGCGGCGGGGCTGCTCTTTGCAGTGGCGCTGCTGTCCGGGTGGAGGCCAGCTCGAAGAGCTTCTCGCATCGAGCCGATGGAAGCTCTGCGGCACGAGTGACCCGCCGAGCCGCGCCCGTCACCGCCT
Organism: Acidobacteriaceae bacterium; assembly: GCA_003152195.1. Classification (GTDB taxonomy): domain Bacteria; phylum Acidobacteriota; class Terriglobia; order Terriglobales; family Acidobacteriaceae; genus PALSA-350. The sequence continues at coordinate 27,127 of PLZN01000193.1, read as the reverse complement.
GTATGCCGTTTCAGGGGTTAGAAACAGAGCGGTCGATCCACAGGATATTGTCCCAGCTAAGAACCTTTACCGTGCTGTCGAAGAGCTTGCCATAGCTGCCGCCGGAGGTTTTGAGGGTAAACTCCTTCACGCGGTCCGGGGGATTCGTGGTGGCGTTGCGGAGAATGTCCAGCACCTGTTCCTGGNNTCCTGGTGCGAAATCTGGTAGTACGTGGGATTCTTTGCGGAGTAGAAGTTGACGTCGGTCGGATTGGCCCGGTTGCCCGTGCCTCGCTCGTACTTGATGTGCAATTCGAGGTGTTCGCCCGATTTGGCAGCGAAAACCCAGTCCTGCGTTTCCAGGATGGGGCCGTTAGCGGAGGTCGTGCGGCGCATCTCGTGCGTGGTTGCAAGCAAATAGTTTCCGAAGACGCCGGGGGCGTCATCCGGATCCTCGGTGAGGCCACCGATAACCAGCTGCACACTATTGCCACTAGGGTCTTTGGCGGGCGCCACAAGATAGACGAGACGGTTCGAGCCCTTGCCGATGGGCTTGCCATCTGGGCCGTTGATGGTGATGCGGTCGATGAAGACGAGACGGAGGTTGCAGTCCTTCGCGGGTCCCTGCGGGGCGACACTGGAGGTAAATCCGTCGGGGAAGAAGGAATTGAGGGCGGCGTCCGGTACTTTGAGGTCGATCTGGAAGCGTGTTTCAAGGCTGTTCTCGACTAGCATCTGCGCACGCGCACCGCTTGCGGAGAGGCAGAGCGTTAGCGCGGCTAGGACGCCACCGGCCGAAGCGAAAGACGTGTGGGTGATTCTCCGCCAAAGAAAACCACACATCGCGGTCCATTTGAGGCCACAGTAACTGTGAAAACGCTCTAGCCCAGGGTAGATCCTACTGATCCTGATCATGGTTTCTCCTCATTCAACAAAAGCGCAGATGCGAATTTGGGGCTAAAAGAATGCTACAGGAAGGCTCAACCACCATAGGTAAACCACCGTGTTCCCCAGTCTTGCATACTCGGCAGTGAACTCGAACATGGATCGCTTCAACGTTAAGCGCTTCCGAAATTCCTATTTACAAAAGCGCGTTGAGCAGTACAGCATTCCGTTGCAGATACAACGCGGACGGGAGATGCGCATGAAGAAACTCTTGGTATGCGTGGCTGCTTTGCTGGGAATGAGCGCGTTTACACAGAACAGCCGGGGGCAGGAAAGGAAAGCCGGCGATGCCGGCCGCATCACCTATGTCGTGGGGTCCTCGCAAAAGATCTGCCAGCTCACTGGTGAGATGGATCGCGAGCTGCAACGGCCCACCGTGAATGAAACGGGAAAGCGATTCGGGTTAGTCTCAGCCGACCATGGCTACTCCTTCGAGCACAATGGCAAGCTGTTCTTCCTCTTCGGCGATACACATCCGCGCCCAAACTTTAACGGCCGGCCCAACGGAGATGAGGATCCACCGCGTCTCGCGGACGACAACGACGCCATTGCTTTCACGACCGGCAAGACCATCGGCAATTGTCTGCGGCTCGACTGCATCCGCGATGCGATTGGTGCGTACAGGAATCCCGTGGTCCTCAACACTCAAGGGCAGCCGGCCATCAAGCTTCGCACCAATGAGTCGCCCATCGCAGGCATCAGCCAGGGCGGCAAAATGTTCGTGATATTTGGAACGGATAATCCTACCGATACGGCTCGCCCTCCGGGGCCCCTCGGCTATCCCACACGCACGGTGGTCGCGGTATCGGAAGACGACGCCAAAACGTTCCACTACCTCTACGATTTCTCCAAGGGGCCGGACGCCAAATTCATCGGCACGGCTATCGCCCAGGGGAAGGACGGGTACATGTACTTCTGGGGAACCCAGGGCGGCGAGCTCTATCGCAGAAGCGCCCCCTATTTCGCGCGGATGCGAAGCGAAGAAATCGGCAAACCAGACGGAGGGCAATCGCTCGAGTACTTCACCGGATTGGGTCCGGATCGGATGCCGCGCTTTTCAAAATCTGAGGCCGACGCGCCCCCGCTTTTTCAGGATTACTTGAACGTTAGCTCCAAACCACAAAACTGCATGGGCGAGCTGGGCGTCGAGTGGAACCGATTCGTCAAGCGTTGGGTGAATGATCTACAACTGCTTGAACCATACGCCTGCAAACCCTCGCGGGATCTATATGCGCTTCGCCGAGCAACCATGGGGCCCGTGGAGCGCGCCGCAAACCATTTTCAACCCCATGAGGGATGCAGGATATTGCCACTTCATCCATCGCGCCGTGAGCCCCGGAAATCCTGCTTGCGACGACGTGGGTGGCCCGAACCGTCTACAAGCGCCGGGTGGCGACTACGGGCCGTACTTCATCTCTCGCTTCACCACCGGCGACGAGGCTCGCGGGACTTCCACTTTCTACTACACCATGGACATCTGGAACCCATACACCCAAGTCATCATGAAGGCCACGATCCAGATTGCGCCTTAGCGGACCGAACACGCAATCGTTCCGCGTTGTTCCAAAGTCCCCCGGGCTGCAGCGAGTTTCGAGCATCCTCGTCTGGAAGTTACCGCAGATGCCACTTTTTGATGCTTTGGAGACTTGGTCCGAGGTGGACGCCACAATTATGATGTGGCGGAACGCCCTTCACGCGTCTAAATGGTATGACCCTCGGCCGCAAGCTGCTTGCCACTCTCTTCGCTGTTGCCATCTTCTGCGCGCCAAACCTTCCCGCGCAGACTCCTGCTCCGTCCCCGCACCCCACCAGCACGCCCTATGCCGGCGACCTGAGCATCTTCGAGGAGCCGGGCCGCGACCAACGCCTCCAGATCGACCGCGTCATGGACCTCCTGTACCTCAAACCCGGCAGCACCATCGCCGATATCGGCGCCGGCGGCGGCTGGTTCAGCGTCCGCGCCGCCCGCCGCGTTGCTCCCAACGGCCGCGTCATCGCCGAGGACATCAACTCTAAAGCCATTGCCTACATCCAGCAGCGCGCTCAGCGCGAGCACCTTGCCAACATCGAACCGCTCCTGGGCACACCGGACGACCCGAAGCTCGCGCCCAACTCCCTCGACGCCGCGCTGATGCTGAAGGTTTACCACGAGATCGCCCACCCCCAGCTCTTGCTCGCCAACCTGCGTACGGCACTCAAACCCGGTGCCCGCTTCGGCATCATTGACAAAAACGGTAACGGCGCCGACCACGGCCTCAATGAGCCCACCGTCCGCGCCGAGGTCGAGCGCGCCGGCTTCCGCCAGATCGCCCGCTACGATTTCACTAAGGCCGACGGCCAGGACTACTTCCTCATCTTTGAGAAGCAATAGCCTCGATCGGGCAAACGAGGCTGGGTTAGAGGTATCTTGGAATGCGAAAAGGCTATCGGCTGCCGACGGAACCTTTGCGTCTCGATGTGGAGCCCTGCTTGCCCTTTGGCACCTTCCCAATACGGCGATCGCGCCTGACGATGAGTTCGCAGGCCCGGATTGCGCTCTCCTCGAAATCGGGAGCATCGACTGGAAGTACCTGCCAGCCCGTCACTTCTTTTCCGAATAGTTGAATGGACCGCATGTTGGGGAACTCGCGATGCAAACTCTCGTGATGTTCCGCAGTGGTTGCAAGCCAAACTCCATTGTCCGCAATCTCGTTCGGTCTGTCGCGAAGTAGCAGGACAATCTTGTCCCCGGCGTAGATCGCCAGGCAACCGAACATCGACCGAGTTGTTGGAGCGATTGCCGCGATCGCATCGAGCACAAATTCATACGGCACAGCCTTGCGTCGGATTAGCCTTTCAAAGCTACTTGCCGGGGGCGACACTCTGTTCTGGCGAGCCTTTGACATCGAAGTGAATTATAGTTCCGCTGGTTTCGAGTGGAACGTGATTCGGGAGGATGGTGAGTCGCTCCTGCTATGGCTGCCCACTCCGTTCAGCAAACCGCAGCGCTCTCTTGTGAGAAGCCAATCCTTTGGCTACCGGTCCTCTTCGCCGATATGTCGGCTTTCTGCTTGACGCGACTCCAGAAGCTCTTGATGCGACAACTCATTGACTCGCTTCTATTAAGCCGCTCGGTATTGACCGGCCGCGTCCTCCCACCCGTCGGCCAACGAGCATTGATCCTGAAAGCAGCGCTCCTCAGCGCCCCTTTCGTTTGGGGCACATACTTTTTGAAATGACAAGGCGCGGTGAACCCGCCGCATACCAAGCAACGGAAGACGGAACCGGTCCCGGGGCGGGCCGTGAGATCGGCCGTGCGCACAAGGGAATTGCCCCGGAGGACGACCCCTTCCGGAACGGCAAGCGCGGTCGAAGCTCTCGTTTATGTCTATTTATGTTGATAATAGAGATCTATGTCGAAACGTGAATTTCAGACCGAAGTCAATCAGCTGCTGCAACTGATCATCCACTCTCTCTACTCGCATCCTGAGATCTTCCTGCGCGAGCTCATCTCCAACTCCTCCGATGCGCTTGATAGGCTCCGTCTCCTGACGCTTACGGACGATGCCTACAAAGGCCTTCCTTTCAATCCGCGAATCGATCTGGAGCTCGACGAGGAGAACAAAACCCTCACCATCGCCGACACAGGCGTCGGCATGAATGAGGAGGATCTGATCTCCCACCTGGGCACCATCGCCCGCTCCGGTACCAAAACGTTCCTTTCGCAGCTCTCCGCGGACGCCAAAAAGGACTCAAATCTCATCGGCCAGTTTGGAGTGGGATTTTATAGTGCCTTCATGGTCGCCGACCGTGTAGAGGTCGTCTCCCGCAAAGCCGGCGAAGAGCAAGCCTGGCGTTGGGTCAGTGATGGCCAGACCGGCTTCGACATCGAGCCGGCAGAGCGCTCCGTCGCGGGCACCACCATACTTCTTCATTTTAACGAGGAGGGCAAGCAGTACGCGAATAGTTGGCGTTTGCGGGAGATCGTCAAGAAGTATTCCAACCACATTGCCTTCCCTATCTTTCTCACCTACGACAAGAGCGAGTGGAACGAAGCCGAGAAGAAGTCGGTCAAAACCCGCACCACCGAACAGGTGAACGCGGCGAGTGCTCTTTGGCGCCGTCCCAAAAGTGAGTTAACGGAAGACGACTATAAAGAGCTCTACAAATCTATCTCGGGTGATTGGGAAGATCCTCTGTTCTGGTTCCACACCAAGGCCGAAGNNCCGAAGGAAGCCTCGAATACACCACGCTCTTCTACATTCCCTCCAAGGCCCCGCTTGATCTCTACCAGGCTGAGTACAGGGTGGGCGTGAAGCTTTACGTGAAACGCGTCTTCATCATGGACGATGCCAAGGAGCTTCTGCCCCAGTACCTGCGCTTCGTCCGCGGCATCATCGACAGCGAAGATCTGCCCCTCAACGTCAGCCGCGAGATCCTGCAACAGAATCGCATACTAACCAATATCCGCACCGCCAGCGTCAAGAAGATCCTTTCCGAGCTGAAGAACATCGCGGCCAACCAACCCGAACAGTATCTAAAATTTATCGCGCAGTACAACCGTCCCCTGAAAGAAGGTCTTCACGGCGACTTCGCGAATCGCGAAACGCTGCTTGATCTCGTCCGCTTTAAATCCACGAAAGCGGAAGGCGTCACCAGCCTTGCCGAAGTCAAGTCGCGCATGAAGGAAGGGCAGAAGAGCATCTACTACATCACCGGCGGTGCCGAGTCCCTGCTCCGCACGTCGCCTCTCCTCGAGATCTACAAGAAGAAGGATCTTGAAGTTCTCATCCTCGATGACGACATCGACGAAATCGTCTTCTCCGGCGTCGATAAGTACGGTGAGATCGACCTCAAGGCCGTAAACAAAGCTTCTACCAGCGAAGACCTGAAGGACGAGGCCGAGCCCGACAAAGCCGAACAACTGAAGCCGCTTCTCGACAAGCTGAAGGCCACGCTCGGAGACCGCGTGAAAGACGTACGCGCCTCCGTGCGGCTTGCAGATAGTCCCTCCTGCATCGTCTCCGATGAAGAGGAACCGTCCCTGCAAATGCAGCAGATGCTGCGTGCCATGGGCCAGAAGGATATTCCTGCGCCTAAGCCCACGCTCGAGATTAATCCTGATCACGAGATCGTCAAAAAACTGCTCGCACGTTCCGATGACGCAATCGCCCAGGACGCCGCTTGGCTGCTTCTGGATCAGGCTCTTCTCATGGAAGGCGTACCCCTCCAGGATCCGGCCACCTTCGTTCGACGTCTCAACCGAATCCTGAGCCTCTCCATTTAGCTTTTTCCTGCGGCTGCGCGAGCAGCGCGCAGCCGCACGATTCAGCTAGCCAAATCCATCAGCTGCGTGAGGATCCGCGGACTAAGGCGTCGATAAACTGTGACGCCTTCCTTATTAAGACGATTGACGAGAACAATGACGTCCTGGTGGGAGCGAATGTCGACATGTTCGACGCGGCACCTGTCACGGGCTCCGGAGAGTTTGCGCAGGGCAGTGTCGAGCAGGTGCGCGGCTACGTCGCGTACAGACCATTGCGGTGCGATGGTAGGCAGTTCCCATTCAGCGGGGTCGAGGGAAACGAGCAGTTCGATGAGCTTTTGATCGACTTGGCGAATGGCGGGCGCGCAAAGGATGGGTTGGGTGCCGTTGAGTTGATTGTTCATCTTGATTGCCCCAGGAGCAAGTTCGAATCGTTTCGTTTGGGTTAACCTACCACGACCAAGAATTGTTACTGTTCCTGGCAAGCGGCCCTGCAGCGCAGCTCATCTCTGGAAAGGGGTTCGCCAAGCTTGCATTTCTTAATGATTCAGCGCCCACTCTGTACGCTCATCCGGAGTTTGCTTATGCCGTCGTTAATTTGATGTAAGCTCGCACCTCCGTAGCCAAGAATCAGGCCTCCCCTCGTCGGGCGCTTCAAGTAGCAAAATGACAGGGGCATTGCGCAAATACCCCTCTGGGCAGCCTTCCTGGAAACCGCTACATCGTCGACGCGCGGCGGCAGGAGTGCGACCAGGTGCATCCCTGCTTCGCTACCAATCACCTCGAGCATATCTCCCATCTGGAGGCGGATCGCTTCTACAAGCGCCCTTCGCCGCTCCATGTAGAGCATTCGCATCCGGCGTATATGGCGAGCGAAGTGTCCCTCGCGGATGAAATCGGTCAAGACTGCCTGATAGAGAGTCGATGAAAAGATGTCGGTGGCTTCCCGAGCGGCCGAGAAGGCTGGTACCAGGTCCTTGGGGACAACCACGTAACCCAGGCGTAAAGCGGGGAACATCACTTTGCTGAACGTACCGGCATAAATGACCCTCGCATCTGTGTCCAGGCCCTGGAGCGATGCGATCGGACGGCTTCCAAACCTATACTCGCTGTCGTAATCGTCTTCAATGATCCAGGCCCCGGTGCGCACCGCCCAATTGAGGAGAAGCATACGGCGTGCGGCGCTCATCGTCATGCCCATGGGGTATTGGTGCGATGGCGTGATATAGACAGCACGCGGTTTGTGACCGCGCCGGATGAGCTCCGCTATATTTATGCCCTCGTGATCGACCGGAACCGGTATCAAGTGAGCTCCGGCCGTCACAAAAGCCTGGCGCGCCCCGGGATAGCCCGGTTCTTCCATCCACACCCGGTCTTTGGGATCCAACAAAACCTGTGCGGAAATCTGCAAGCCCTGCTGCGAGCCGGTTGTCACCAGAATCTGCGATGGCTCGCAGCGTACCGCGCGAACCGCACCCAGGTATTCAGCGATTGCTTCGCGAAATGGTAGATATCCCATGGCGTCGCCATAGGCCATGATGCCCCTTGGAGGCCTTCTGGAATGCCGAGCCACCAGCTTCGACCAGACGCCGATTGGAAAGCGGTCGAGGGCGGGCAGGCTCACTCGAAACGCACCCAGGTTGTCCAACCATGATTGCGCCGGCATATCCGTCAACGCAACCCCGCGACGCGACATTCGGCGCGGACCTGGCTTCTCCACTATTTCTTCTAGCCCTTTCCGCACTTTCACGGCCGGGGGACTCTGCGTGTCATCCGGGATGGATCCAGCCACACACGTGCCAGCGCCAACAAAGGTTTCGAAGTACCCTTCGGCCAGCAATTGGTCGTATGCGTTCAAGATCGGGATGCGCGAAATTTTCAGCTCAGCGGCCAAGCCTCTGGTTGATGGCACTCGTTGCCCTGGCCGCATTTGGCCGTCGATGATGGCCCTACGGAACCAGTTATACAACTGCCGATACATCGGAGTCTTCGCGCGGTAGTCGAACGCTATCAGTGGAACGAAGCTGGCAGGAATGCGTTTCATTCGGTCAACCTACCGTATGGAGGCATTTTCTAAGTGGTCATATCGTAACAGAGGATAGTGGTTATTGTGGCAGACCACTATTCGGGTTAGTTTTCTGCTGTGACGATGGATCGCATACGATCCGGCGTAGAGGCAGTGATGAAAATCAAGCACATTCTGGCTCATCTTCTGATGTGGAGCTTGGTCGTACTGTCGCAACCCGCTCAAGGGCTCGCACAGCAGAATTCAGATGCGTCGAGAACCAACCTTCAACAGCCCCCGACGGAACGGGATGGGCAACACGATTTTGATTTCGAGGTTGGTACCTGGAAAAGTCACCTATCGCGCCTCCTGCATCCCCTGACCGGCTCCACTACCTGGGCCGAATATGAGGGCACATCCGTCGTTCGAAAGGTTTGGAATGGGCGTGCCTATCTGGTGGAGTTCGAGGTCGATGGCCCGGCCGGTCACATCGAAGGTCTGTCTCTGCGTCTATACAATCCCCAATCCCACCAGTGGAGCCTAAACTACGCCAACAATAACGGCGGTACCCCGTGGCAACCCACGATCGGCGAGTTCAAAAATGGACGCGGTGAGTTTTTCGATGAGGAACCGTTCAATGGACGAGCGATTCTGGTGCGATTTGTTATCTCGGACATCACTCCAGACTCGTGCCGTTTCGAACAGTCATTCTCCGATGATGGGGGCAAGACTTGGGAAGTGAATTGGATCACGACAGATACGCGGGTGAACGATAAATCTGATAAAGCGTACTGAACTAAAGGAGGCAGTAACGAGTATCAAACACATTTGGGTCCATCTCATGGTGTACGGCGTGGTTGTTTTTTTGCGGCCCTTTCAAGGGCGCGCACAACAGAATTCAGACGCACCAGGAACAAGCTTTCACAACACAACCGCGGAACGGGATGGGCAACACGATTTTGACTTCGAGGTGGGTACGTGGAAAATTCACTTATCGCGTCTCCTGCATCCCTTAACGGCTCCAACACCTGGGTCGAATTTGACGGCACTTCGGTCACCCGAAAGGTCTGGGATGGCCGCGCCGATCTTGAGGAATTCGAGACCGATAGCAAAACCACGCACATCGAAGGTCTGACCTTGCGCCTGTACAACCCCCAATCTCATCAGTGGCCTCTATTGGGCCAACAGCAAGGTCGGCGCCATGAGCGGCTCACCCCAAATCGGCGAATTCAAGAATGGACGCGGCGAGTTTTTCTGCCAGGACACAATTGATGGCAGAGCCATCTTGATTCGATATGTTTGGTTCTGATATCACCCCGAATTCTGCCCACTTCGAGCAGTCATATTCGGATGATGGGGGCAAGACCTGGGAAGTCAACTGGATCACCAATCAGACACGGGTAGCCGATGAATCTAACAAAGCGCACTGAGCTCCGCCGCATCCCCGATAGAGGATCGCGCGACCGGGAAACGATCAACCAAATTTTGGACGCGGGCTTTCTCGCTTGCGTCGGATTTTGTGTGGATGGCCAGCCGTTTGTCATTCCGACGCTGTATGGCCGGGATGAAGAAAGACTTTATTTACACGGTTCGTCGGTCAGTCGCATGCTACGGGAACTTGAAACCGGTATCCCCGCCTGTGTAACGGTGACTCTGGTGGACGGATTGGTCTTAGCGCGGTCCGCCTTCGATCATTCCATGAACTACCGTTCCGTCGTTGCATTTGGAACGGCGCGGAGGATCGCAGATCTCAGCCGCCCATACCAGATGAAAGAGTAGTTAAAGGCGTCACTCTTCCGGATTATATCCGGCACTACGACGCTCGGATCAAGGGCCGTAAGGATGCCTGAGAGAGGAAGAGTGGAGACCCGGTTGCCACGGACAAGTTATCGAAAAGTGGGATGAGGACGGTCGCTCAGGGAAGAGAGAGAAAAATCGTAGAAGAACAGAGTCCTGGTCGAGCAGGTGCAAGGCAAGTTGAACGACACTCTCAGGTGCCGCACTCGCGATTCGAGCGGAGAACTCCCTGCGGATCGCGCGCACCGCCGCTGTGTTGGGCACGGTCAGCAGGTCTAACCGGGAATGAATCTCCTTGGCAAGACGGATGTTTTCGGCCGACGGCTTCATTTTGATTGAGCCCTACTATCTCCTAGTTCTACTTGCGCGACGGCCACACCGGATCACGCTTTTCCAAAAAGGCCCGGATCCCCTCGTGGAAATCGGGGCTGTTGCGGATCTTCTCATTCCACCGCATCGCCCGCGCCAGATCGCGATCGAGGCGATCCTTGGCATAGGCGCTCAGCAGTTTCTTGACCGCAGCCATCGAATCCGGACTGTTCTTGAGCAGCAATGCTGCCAGCGCCAGGACTCGAGGGATCAACTCGCCCTCGGGCACCACTTCGCTCACCAGCCCAAGCGACAGGGCTTCTTCGGCGTCCAGAATCCGGCCGGAGAGTAGTAGGGCTTTGGCCTTCTTTTCCCCGACCATCTCGAGCAGAAACACGGAGACGATGGCTGGAATGAAACCAATTCTCACCTCCGTATAGCCGAACTTGGCCCGTGGCGCGGCGAGGGTAAAGTCACACAAGGTCGCCAGGCCCGCCCCACCTGCGATGGCAGCTCCATTCACGGCCGCGATCGTAGGTTTACTGAGCTCATACAGCCGGCGCATCATCCACATCGTCGATTCGGCGTCCGCCCGTTGATCCTCCGGGCGCTGATCGCTGAACGACTTGAGACTTTCCAGGTCCATGCCAGAGCAAAAGGCCGTCCCCGCGCCCGTCAGCACGACCACCCCGCAAGGGCAAACCGCGGAGTCGGTCAATGCATGCGTAAGCTCGGCAATCATCTGCGGATTCAGGGCGTTCCGGCGCTCGGGCCGGTTCATCGTGATGGTGTGGACGCCGTCGGCTTCCTTGATTTCCAGGGTTGCGTAGCTGATTGCCACGGTTTCTCGAATGCTCCTTCGTCTCTTAACAGGGTATGGCTGCACCGAATCTATCAGCGATGGCACGGCTCATCGTTAGCAATTCGTCGAGGTCGCGCAAACGCGGCAATTCCGCGCCAAGCCGGGTTAACTCGGCCATGGCTGCCTCGGTCGCTATATTGCCCACCAGCGCATCCTGGGCAAAGGGGCAGCCGCCCAGCCCGCCCAGCGCCATGTCGAGGCGGCGGCAGCCCGCCTGGTAAGCCGCCGCGATCTGGGCCGCAACCTGTTGGGGGCGAGCGTGCAGGTGCGCGCCCAACCTAATTCCGGGGACCCCTGCGAACACCGCGCTGATCAGCGAGTGGATCTGCCTTGGGCTCGCCATCCCCACCGTATCGGCCAGCGAAATCTCTTCCACCCCCATCCCCTTCAGTGTATGGCAGGCCCCTATCACGTCCTCCTGCAGCCAGGGATCTCCATAGGGATTCCCGAAGGCCATCGACACATACGCCACGACGCCCAGGCCGGCTCTCGAGGCCTGCGTGCATATCTTTCCCAGCGTCTCCCGCGCCTGCTGCAGGGTCTGTTTTTGGTTGCGCGCGAGAAATGTGGCCGAAATGGAGTAGGGAAAACCAAGAGTGCGTACCGCTCCGGTGCGAATGGCCCGCTCCGCGCCCTGTTCATTGACTACGATACCGATGATCTCCACATCCGCGCCCGGGTCGAGCAAGGCGAGCACACGCTCCGAATCGGCCATCTGCGGCACGGCCGATGGGGAAACGAAGGAGACAGCGTCAATATGCATGAAGCCGGCGGCGACCAGCGCGCGCAGGTAATTGGCCTTGACCTCCGCCGGAATCTGCTGCGGCAAGCCCTGCCAGGCATCCCGTGGGCACTCGATGATCTTGACCGGCTCTGTAGTCACAAGAGCATTTCTCCAGCCCCGCTGATTTGGTCAGAGTAATCCATATACACCCTACCGGGGGTCGCCGAAGCAAGGAGGAACCGCAGGTCCCTCCACTTCGCTACCCCGGATTTCCTGTCGAGTTTGGCGGTATCAGCGAACTTCATGCGGCTTTCCTCAAAGAAAGCCGCACACGTGGCTTGTGGGGGCTGCGCAGTAGGAAATCCGGGTCCGCTTCGGTCGGGATGAAAATTCCCGAGACGCTTGTTGCAAAGGTGGGCCCGCCATCCAAACCAAATCTGTCATCCCGACCGAACGACTTGCCTGCGGCAAGTTAAGAGTGAAATGAACGCTGAAAATCGATATTGATTCTATTGGCTTTATTTTTTGTTCATNNCGAAGTGGAGGGACCTGCGGTTCCCCCTTTGGTGCGACAAAGACGATTGTTTTCTGCAGAAGCGACCTGCCTACTTCCGCGTCAGCAGCCACAGAACGCCGAAGCCCAGCAGGTGAATTGCAGCCACCTGCGTCAGCGNNCAGCGGCTTCCACTTCATCGCCAGGCTTGTGTACAGCCCATAAAGAGGGAACTGCGCGTACAACATTATCTGCGACAGGCTGTCGCTTGTCTGCTCTGACAGGCCTAACTGGGGCTGCCGGAGCAGCAGCGCATAGGGATAGAGAAGCCGCAGCTTGAGTAACCCATCCGCACCCATCAGGGGCAGGATCTCCGCAGTTTTCACGGTCAGTAAGGTCACCGCGATCCCCACCAGGAGCGGCCACCAACCTAGCCAACCAGCGCCCCAACGGGGCGCGGCGGCTTGCTTTTGCTTCTTTCTCCTGGTTCCAGACCTTTTCGGACGCGCCAGTGCCTGCGAGTTCATGATCCGAGCATAACGCGGGGAGGCAGGGAAGGTTCCGCAATCCTCTTGGCCACGATTCCCGTGCACCTTTCTGATCACATCACTTGCGGATTCCTCCGCCGGAGATGGCGGGGACCAACAGGCTGCGGAAAAACCCTCTGGTTCGAAGGGTACGGGCTTTACAGGCTGCNNGGCCCAATGATTCTGTTCGGTCTACGTACCGGGCTGAAGCCCGTACCCTTCATTGATAGTGTTTTTCCGCAGCCTGTGAAGCCTACAGTTCTTAGCGGGGGACGAGAAAACTATCTGGTACGGGCGCCTCGTCGGACTCCTGCAGCTTGTTCAAACCGCCGTAGCGACGTTCGCGGCGCTGGTAGTCGGCGATGGCCTCGAGCAGATGGATGCCGCGAAAGTCAGGCCACAGGCGTTCGGTGACGTATATCTCGGAATAGGCCATCTGCCATAGAAGAAAATTGGAGACGCGAAATTCGCCGCTGGTGCGAACCACCAGGTCGGGATCAGGCATGTGTGCGGTGTAGAGATGGCGGCGGAGGTCTTCTTCGCCGATGTGCTCCAGGGAAAAGTTCTTGCAGGCGGCTTCCCGGGCCAAGGCCTGGACCGCATCCACCAGCTCGGACCGTGCGCCGTAATTGAGCGCAAGCGTCAACACGGTGCCGTTGTTGTGGGCGGTGGCCTCGGCGGCCCAATGCATTTTTTCCTGCACTTCGGCGGGGAGCTCATGGGTGCGGCCGATGTAGGTGATGCGCACATTGTTGTCGTTCATCCGCTGCACGTTGTTGATCAGGTAAGAGCGCAGCAGACGCATGAGAAAGTTGACTTCGGTTTTGGGACGGCGCAGATTGTTTTCCAGCGAGAAGGCGTAGAGCGTAAGCCATGGCAAGTTGATGCGCGAGGCAGTTTCGACCACGTACTGCACTGACTCGGCCCCTTGCTGATGCCCGAGAAATCGCTTGAGGCTGCGCTTGCCGGCCCAGCGCCCGTTGCCGTCCATAATGATGGCTACGTGCTGCGGCAGGCGAGCCGGATCCAGTTGGCGATAGATGGCCTGCTCGTCGGGAGATAGTTCGGCTACGCGGTTCGCTGGCAGGAATCGCAAAACGATTGCCTTTCCTTACGACCGTAGCACATGGCTCCCTCCCCCGCAAAACCCGCTGGCGTCAGCAGCGCGAGGGTAACCGGGCGAGAGGTTGCTAACGGTACTTCGCCCGGTTACGCAGGCGCAGGAGAGGGTTGGTCAAATGCCTTGGGTGGAGGACGGGAAGCAGCCCGGCCGCAATTTAAGCGGTCCTGCGGCGACCCAAGGCTATGTCGCGCACCTGGTTCAGGAACATCGAGCGTTGCAGCGAATCCATCTGTGAGATGTACGGAGCGAGCTCGGCCAGGAATGGATCGGCAAGTATCGACGCAGTCTCCTCGTGGCGGCGGCTGCGCGCATCCCGCAGCAAGTTGCAGATGTCGATCTCCAGCGCGCTGGCCAATCGTGCCAGCGAAGAGAGCGTCGGCATCGCCTTGCCATTTTCGATCTTTGAGATGTAGGTGCGAGGTACCTGCATGCGGCCCGCGAGCTGGCGCTGGCTGAGATTGCGGCCCTTGCGGAGGTCGCGCACCGCGCGAGCAACCTGCAGGCCGTTATCTTCAGCGACAGCTTCTTCCGGTTCGCCGGCGAACTGCGGGACGAGCCGTTCCGGCTCCTCTACTTCGAGCGGTTTGTGGCAGCGTCTGCAAAGAGAGTTCGCGGTGCGAAACTGAACCAGCGTGCAGCGTTCGCACCGAAGAACCTCGCGCGCCTCTACGGTAGCTAAGGTAGTTGCCATAATTTGTAACGGAGCGCCAGAGCAGGGCGATCCCAGGTAAGAAGCGCCGTTTTAGATCACTTTGCACATCCTGGTGCCAAGGTATCCAGTTTGGGACGGTCCTTACCTGATTCATGATTACAGTGATGCAGGGTATCTTTATTGTCAAGTTAAAAAGTAGGGTCAACACGGAAAACGTGGTACGAAGTTCTGAATAAAGCCTAAGAAACACGGAGCAATAACGGCTGACCTGTGCAAAAAAGGGACATAATGACCACAAAAAGGCACACACGAACCGAAGCTTGGACCCTCCTGAACGCCTACACGCAATCGCCAAGCTTGCTCAAACACGCGCTCGCCGTCGAGGCCTGTATGGCCGCGCATGGCGAAGCAGAATCAGCCCGGCGCGGGTTAAGCGGGGAAGAAGCAATGGAGTTGACTGAGACCTATCGCAGCACGGGTTTGCTGCACGACTTCGACTACGAAAAATACCCCAGTGCCGAGGAGCATCCCTTCGTGGGAAATAAGATCTTGGCCGAGCAGGGATGGCCGGAGGATATTCGCGAGGCGATTATGGGTCATGCGCAGTACTCCGGTGTGCCGCGCAATACGCATCTCGCCAAAACCCTCTTTGCCTGCGACGAACTGGCCGGTTTTCTGACTGCCGTATCGCTGGTCAAGCCGACCAAATCCATCTTCGACGTGGACGTGGCGAATGTGCGCAAGAAGATGAAAGATAAGGCTTTCGCACGCGGGGTACACCGCGAAGACATCATTTCAGGCACCCTGGAACTGGAGCTGGATCTGGATACTCATATCGCCTTCTGCATCGCAGCCCTGCGCCGGAACGCTGCCGTGCTGGGCCTGGATGGCGTCGCACCATTACACCCGCGGACGGAAGTGAAGGCAGCTGCCACGGATCCGATCGCCTGATTGAGCAGGCGGCGCGTTCCGTTTAAATTGTGCTCGTAATTGTTACGTTATCGAAAGCATTTCACTTTTATCGTGGTGGGACAAACGTGGTCTTGTGCTGCGAAACTTTCCGCCCCGGAAAGTTTCGCTTGCGGGGGATCGGGATTTACTGGAACGAGGGCGCCAAGCTCCCGTTTTTCTGCGCAAGGTTCGCGCTTTTTCCGGCAACAATTTATGGGAAAAATGCTCTCAGAACCGCGCCGCGCACACCGATAGAAAATCTGCACAATGAAACGAACTTCTTACACTTTCGTGTTATTGGCGTTTATGGGTCATTCCAGCGGTTTCACTGTTGCTCTTGCCTCATCGAGCATCGCGAAGCCCGGTTTTCTCTAGGTGAAAAACACGAAAGAAAAACTTTCGCTCCCCCGGATTTCCCGGAAGTGCGGCACTCGCCGAGGGTGCTGACTGTGCCCAGTCTGGGAACGAGGAATGATGTGCGCGGTTGGGTCTACACCTACTTTGCAACCCCTCTAGGAGCCGCGGTACTGTTCGGAGCGGAGAGGATCGGAGTTTTCCGGCGCTTGCGGGTCCACAGCGAAATCGAAAATCTCTCCTGTGGCAAAGCCGGGGCTGGAGGGCAGGGGAACGAGGGCATACTCGCCCGGGGTGAGGACTTGCTGCGGGGACAGCCGGTACCAGTCCGTCGTTCCAATGCGCTGCTGCTTGAGGCCAATCACATCCGGGGATTGAGAATCCTGCTGCTTTTCCTGCAGCTTGAGCTGTGCCACGGTGTCCTTCGTTGCCGAGCGCCGTTGCCCGGTCACGGTCAGGCGAACGATCGCCAGATCGGAGCGAGCACCGCCGCTGTCGCTGCCGGAGACCCCGCGCAGGAAAAACAGCGGAGCAGTATCATGCATTCGGACCAAGGCTGCCTCGCCCTTGAACTCGATCGTGCGCCGTAGTTTGAGTGAAAAGATGGGCTCGTCCGACGTAGTCGTCTCCGGCGGCCGCAACCGTACCAGCTCTCGTATGCCCTTCCAGGTATCCAGCGCCCAGACGTGCCCGTAGGTTGGGAGCTGGAGCCCTTCCGCGACGCTGATGTCATCGGAGGAGACGCTATCCGGGGGAGGGGCCTGCGCCTGGCTGAGGCCGAGCGCGGTGTAACCGAGAGTCAGAGCCAGAAAGAGGATGCGATGGGCTTGCATAGTCCGTTGTTCTTCTCACTGTGACGGCGAGGTTCGTTCGCAGTCCAGCCCATCCTATCCACAGAGCAACCTGGGACGCAAAACGGCCACGCCGCCGCGGTGGCGTGCCTGACACGGAACAAGCGGGGAAGAGGGACTAGTGTGGTGAGTTCTTAATTCGCATAACAAATTTGTCATCCCGACCGGAGCGTACCCGGATTTCCTACTTCGCGGCACCACCAATGACCGCGTGTGCGGCTTTCCTTAGAGAAAGCCGCATGAAGTTTGCCAACGCCACCAAGCCCGACAGGAAATCCGGGGTAGCGGAGTGGAGGGACCTGCGGTTTCAGCGATTTACGCTGTGGTCCCGGCTGGCCGGGACCACACCTCGCGATCGTGATGAAACCAATAATTGTGAAACCGCTCTAAAAGGTGTAGAGCACGTAGCCGGCGAGCAGGCCGAAAACCGTCATAACCAGGATGGCTTCCAGCTTTTCGTAATTGGGGGTGGCCCCGCTAAAGTGATGACGCCCGGGTTTTTTGGGGTCATATTGTATGGAAAGCCGTTCGCCTACAAAGTAAGGCGCGATATGCTGGGTTCCCAGATGACAGAATTCGCCGTGATTCACCTCTCCCTGGGCGCCTGCACGATAGGTGAACTTCACGTCGTAGTGACCCGCGACTCCCCCCAGGTAGTCGTGGTCCCGGACCCAATCACAAGAGTCCACTGTGCCATCCGTGGTAGGCCAGGAACGAGCGTGTGTAAATCTCCAGAATAGATTGGTCATCTTCGTTCTCTTTCGGTCAGACATCTTTCAGCCATAGGGGTTGGCCGAAAGATAATTTGGGAGAAGTATGTCACGTTTGTGGGATTGTTGCAAAGAGGGAAAATATGCAAAGGCCGGCTCGGACCGCGTAAATAACTGCAGGAGCCTAAGTCACCATAATACAGTAACTTTGGTAATCTCCAACGGGTTTTCGGACGTGNNGATGCTATGCTGGCGAGTTTCTCGTGGCCAGACCAAAGGAAGACCAACCCGTGACCCCAGCCCCGCCTGATCCACAGTTCTCAAACGCGCTCGCTTCCAGACTTGACCCGGAGAGCAGGAAAGCCCGCGCCAACGCGGCCGGTATGCGGGCTCTTCTGCTGGCTTTGGGCGAGCAGGAGGACGCCATCCGCCAAGGGGGCGGCCTGAAGGCGATCGAGGGCCAGCACGGCAAGAATCGGTTGACGGCCCGGGAACGGCTGGCCCTGCTGCTCGATCCCGGGGAGGAGTTCCTGGAACTGGGCCTCTTTGCCGCCTACGAGATGTATGAGGAGTGGGGTGGCGCTGCCAGTGCCGGGGTAGTAACAGGTTTGGGGTTGGTTGCGGGCCGGTTGGTGATGGTCATCGCCAATGATGCCACTGTCAAAGCCGGCGCTTTCTTTCCCATGACGGCAAAGAAGGTTCTCCGGGCGCAGGCGATCGCTATGGAGAATCGGATTCCCACCCTCTATCTGGTCGACTCTTCGGGCGTGTTTTTGCCCTTGCAGGAGGATGTCTTTCCCGACCAGGACGACTTTGGGCGAATTTTTCGTAACAACGCCGTGATGAGCGCCATGGGTATTCCCCAGATCACAGCCATCATGGGCATGTGCGTGGCCGGCGGAGCGTATTTACCGGTCATGACCGACCACGTATTGATGACCGAGGGCAGCGGGCTTTTTCTGGCCGGCCCGGCTCTGGTGCAGGCGGCGATCGGGCAGAAGTACTCGTCAGAGGAACTGGGCGGCGCCACCATGCATGCCGAGATCTCAGGCACTGTGGACTTCAAGGAGCCCAACGATCACGTGTGCCTGGCCAGGCTTCGCTCGCTGGTCGCCAGGCTGGGCCATCGGCCGGGGGCGCCGTTTGACCGCCGGCCCTACGACCCGAAGCGCGACGCCCCAAAGTTTGCCGCGCAGGAGCTTTATGCCCTGCTCGATCCAGACTCGGCCAAGGCCACGGGCAACAGCTACGACATGCACGAAGTCATTGCCCGGCTGGTCGACCGTTCGGAATTCGATGAATACAAGCCCGATTACGGCAAGACGGTCCTATGCGGGTATGGGCGCATTGGCGGGTTCGCGGTCGGGATCGTGGCCAACCAGAAGACCCATCAAACGCACACCAGCCAAAGCGGAGAAAAGCGGGTCGAATTCGGCGGCGTGATCTATGCCGAGAGTGCCGAAAAAGCGGCGCGCTTCATCATGGACTGCAATCAGAACCTGATTCCCCTCATCTTTCTTCATGATGTCAACGGCTTCATGGTTGGGCGCGATGCTGAGTGGAGCGGGATCATCCGCGCCGGCGCGCAAATGGTCTCGGCCGTAGCCAACTCGACTGTGCCCAAGATCACGGTCATTGTCGGCGGCTCGTTCGGCGCTGGCCACTACGCGATGTGTGGCAAGGCATACGACCCGCGGTTCCTCTTTGCCTGGCCTACCGCCCGTTACGCGGTAATGAGCGGAGCCTCCGCGGCAACGACGCTGGTGGAGGTGAGGATCCGCCAGATGGAACGCGGCGGCAAGCATTTAAGCGAAGAGGAGAAGAGCCAGGTCTTCGCTTCCATCAAGGCCGCCTACGACGAGCAGACGGACTGCCGCTATGCCGCTGCCCGCCTGTGGGTGGATGCCATCATCGATCCGGCAAAGACGCGGGAAGTGCTCTTGACCGCCCTGAAGGCGGCGGCCCTCAACCCCGAGGTCGCGAAGTTCCATCCCGGCGTGATGCAGACCTAAGGTGTGTCATCCGGTGGGTGGCACCGATCGTTTCTTATATACCTAGAAGGGGCACGCTTTCGTCGCTGGCGGCTGCGCGCAAGTCGCTATCCAACGTGGCCAGCGGCAAACGGAGACGTTGTGCTAGCTCCAAGTACGCGGCATCGTATAAGGTCAGCCGGTGACGCTCGGCTAATCGTAATGTGGCGCCCCAAGCCTGCCGATCCGTTTCGGCATCAAGATTGATCGGCAATAGCGCGAGATCAGCCAGAGTTGCATCACGAAATGCAACGTCGTGGCGCGCACGCCGGACACCCATTTCCAAAATGTTGGCGACCTCGAGCCGCCAAAGCGATGGAACCCAAGCTCCGTTCTCATGGAGAAGATCAAACACCTGGCGGATGGCGGGCGTGATTTCGTCGGCGTAGATCCACGCCAACGCAGCGGAACTGTCGAGGATCAAGCTCACGGCCGGCCCACGTCTCGATCGGCTTTCAGAACGTCCCAATCGAACGGCCCAGCCTTGACCTGCGCCACCCGGGCGCGGATGCGCTGGATTGCCGCATGCGCCTGAGAGCGATCAATCCCTCCGTTATCGGGCACGAGCCGGGCGACCGCCTTGCCGTGGCGGGTAATAATGATTTCTTCCCCGTGCTCTACGCGATCGAGCAAGGCGCTCAATTTGTTTTTTGCTTCGAATGCTCCAACCTCGATCAAGGCAGTTTCTCCTATTAGTAAGCTAGCTTAAGCTAGATGATATCATAGTACGGACTGAACGAGCAGCAAGCCCCACAGGAAATCCGGGAATGCCGCACCATTGCGGTGCCATAGCGGCCCGGAAGTAAGTGCGGTTTGCAAGCATGACAGACCGATGTTTTAGCGGTGTGTCTCTGAATATTCTCTGAAGGCGTAACCTTGTCCACTCCCCGCAGTCTCATAGCCGAAACGTTATTTCTGTTCATCCGGATAGGGACGGGCCAAGACTCCGTCCGATTGCCCGTACCGCAATCCTTCTCCTCGGCTATGCCGCTGGGGCAGCTACTTCACTTGCGATTGCGTTATTTGCCGGTGGCCGTGTCTTTGCCGCTATGAAGCGCTCTCTCGGGGCCGAGGGTGGATTCGCCGAGTCCTTGGCGCCACGATTCTGATTGCCGTTGTAGTAGTGGCTTTTGGTCTGCATCGGGGCCTGCTCACCCGTCTCTCCCTGGCCAGCACAGCGAGTCTCGATCAAGGCCTCGTCGATCGCTTCCATGCGGCGAACCAGCAGAAGAGGATCGTCCTCAATCAAACTCTTACGGTTACCGACGGCAGCATCGACGGGGCCACTCTGAACAATCTATCCGGCGCCACCGCGTGGATCAACTCTCCGCCGCTTACCTCAGCATGCCCGAGACTTTCATCTTGTTCTTGGACCAACGAAGGATGGAAAGCCTGTCCGCTTTCGGGTCACGCTGGACGGGCAACCGCCTGGCGCAAATCACGGTATGGACATCGATGCAGCGGGATTTGGTACCGTAACCGAAGACCGCCTGTATCAACTGATTCGTCGGCAGGATGGAGTGAAGGACCGCACCTTCCGAATCGATTTTCTCGTGCCGGAAGTACAGGCCTTTTCCTTTACCTTCGGCTGAAGGCATCTCTACATTTCAGTCGTTCTTGATTCAGGAAAGGAAGCATGATGGACAACAATTCGCAGAAGCAGCCCGAGATCATCGAGGCCGTGGACGTTCACCCTCTAAGCAGGAAATCCGGGTACGCTCTGTCGGGATGACAATTTTTTGGGAGAAATCAGACAACTGCCGGTCTCACAAATGAATTGTCATCCCGACCGGAGCGTAGCGCAGTGGACCTGCGGTTTCAGTAATATCCACTTCGGACTCATTCTCTGGACCTATGTCCTAGAATGAATCTAGGCTGACCCGCGAAACTAAATCATACCGCCCACAAACCTAACCTGATATCGCCAGGAGAAACAATCAATGTCGACTCAAACTCTTCCCGCTTCCTCTCCATCGTCTGCAAAGTCGCTGAATACACGCGCTTATGCCGCTCAGACGGCGACGTCGTCCCTGGCTCCTCACGCGATCACCCGCAGAGATCCGAAGCCGACAGATGTCGTCATCGACATTCTCTATTGCGGCGTCTGCCACTCGGATCTCCATCAAGTACGCGACGAATGGCACAACACGATTTACCCGGTGGTTCCCGGTCACGAGATTGCCGGCCGCGTTGTCAAGGTTGGCAAAGACGTAACAAAATTCAAAGAGGGAGACCTCGCCGCCGCAGGCTGCATGGTGGACTCGTGCCGCTCCTGCGAGAATTGCCTGCGCGGGCTCGAGCAATACTGCGTGAAGTTCCCAATCCTGACCTACAACGGAGAGGATAAGCATCTGGGTGGCGTTACCTATGGTGGCTACTCCGAGGGCATCGTCGTTGACCAGGCATTTGTGCTGAAAGTCTCCGAGAAGCTGAGCCTTGCAGCCGTAGCGCCTTTGCTCTGCGCGGGGATCACGACCTACTCTCCATTGCGTCATTGGAAGGTGGGCCCCGGTCAGAAGGTCGGAATCGTGGGACTGGGCGGCCTTGGCCATATGGGCCTCAAATTTGCGCATGCACTGGGCGCGCATGTCGTCCTGTTCACCACCTCTCCAGGTAAAGCCGCAGACGCCATCCGTCTGGGCGCTGATGAGGTCGTTGTCTCCAAAGACGCTGACGAGATGAAAAAACATGCCAGCAGCTTCGACTTCATTCTGGACGCAGTGTCCGCCGATCACGACATCAATGAATATCTAAGTCTCCTCAAGCTGGACGGCACGCTTGTCCTTGTGGGGGCGCCTGACAAGCCGTTACCGGTGGCAGCTTTCAATCTGATTCTTGGGCGGCGTCGGTTTGCCGGCTCTGGAATCGGCGGCATTCGGGAGACCCAGGAAATGCTGGACTTCTGCGCCGAGCACAACATCGTGAGCGACATAGAATTGATCGGTATCCAGCAGATCAATGAAGCCTATGACCGCCTCTTGAAGAGCGACGTCAAGTATCGCTTTGTCATCGATATGGCCTCACTCAAGAACTAGAAGGGGTCTGCCACGCAGGCCCCTTCCTTCCAGTGGAGCGACCTGCGGTTCCCACGTTAAACAGCAAATGGAATCGTCTACCGTGTATCCTTTTCTGAAATCATGAAACGGGTCATCACGGCAGCCGTCCTCATCCCCTTGGTTCTGCTGCTCCTGTTAAAGGGATCTTTTCCCTTGGTGGTCCTAGCGACGGCGGTGGTTGCAGAACTCGCCACGTGGGAATACCTCTCCATCGCCGATTCCCGTGGGTCGCGTACCCCCCGCCTCCTGGTCCTGGTTGCCATCGCCGTCCTCTTCGCCGCGACGTTCTTTAGCCCCTCTCTCATCCTGCCCGCAATCGGCCTTTGCAGCCTGGTATTGCTTATCGTCTGCAGCTTTCGCTCGCCGCTCGACCGCGTTCTGCCTGATACCGCCTTTTCGGTTTTCGGCCTGCTCTACATCGGTCTCGCCCTGGCGACCGTGCCCATGGTTTGGGTTCAGGAGGATGGCCCTTCGCTGGTGATTTTCCTGTTCTGCATTGTCTGGACAGGCGACATTGCCGCCCTCTACGTCGGTCGCAAGTTCGGCTACAACAAGCTGGCGCCGCGCATCAGCCCGAATAAGAGCTGGCAGGGAAGTGCCGCTTCGCTTGCCGGCAGCTTGGTCATCGCCGCCGCGCTGCTAGCCCTGGCCCGCCCGCTCCATTACCCCGGGCCGTTCGCCCGCTGGCTCGCGCTGGCCGTACTGTTGAATCTCGCCGCCCAGGTGGGCGACCTGGTCGAGTCCGCTATGAAGCGGGGCGCCGGGGTGAAGGATTCGGGTGCGATGCTTCCCGGCCACGGCGGTATTCTGGACCGCATCGATGCCCTCCTGCTGGCTGCGCCGGTGCTGTGGTACGCTCAATGGATTCAACAGTATTACCAGCGGGTTAGCTTGCGTTGAAGCACATCTGCATCCTCGGTTCGACCGGTTCCATCGGGACCAGCACACTCTCCATCATTGAACGCTATCCGGAGCGATTCGCGGTCGCCTCACTCGCCGCCGGCCGGAATGTAGATTTGGCTTTTGCGCAATGCCAGCGATGGCGTCCGCTCGTAGTCTCCGTGGCCACCGAACTGCTGGCTCGCGATCTGGCGTCGCGGCTCAAGGCGGCGGGCCTTACGTCCATTGAGGTGGTTTACGGCACCGGCGGAACAGTGCATGCAGCCACCCTGCCCCAGGTGGATTTCGTGGTCTCGGCGATCGTCGGCCTGGCGGGACTCGAAGCGACCTATGCAGCCGTGGTGGCAGGCAAGCCCGTTGGCCTGGCCAACAAGGAGGCCATGGTTGCCGCCGGAGAAATCCTGACCCGGGAAGCACGCCGCGGCAATGTGCCCCTCCTGCCCATCGACTCCGAGCACAACGCCATCCACCAATGCATGCGCGGNNCGTTACGGTGGAGCAGGCGCTGCGGCATCCCACTTGGGTAATGGGGCGGCGGGTTACCATCGATTCGGCCACCCTGCTCAACAAGGGGCTGGAAATTATCGAAGCCTGCCGTCTCTTCGACCTGCCTCCCTCCGCCGTCCGCGTTACCGTACACCCTCAGTCCGCCGTCCATTCGCTGGTGGAGTTTGTCGACGGCAGCATACTGGCGCAGATCTCCGTTACCGACATGCGCCTGCCGATTCTTTACGCAATGAGCTATCCAGAGCGGGTTTCGAGCGATCTAACCTTTGACATGGCGACCCTGGATCAATTGAGTTTCGAGCCGCCTGATTTCGAACGATTTCCCTGTCTTCGCCTGGCATACCAAGCCGCCGAGGCCGGCGGCGCCGCCTGCATCGCGCTCAATGCGGCCGATGAAGTGGCTGTAGGGGCATTCCTCGAAGGCAGCATAGCGTTTACCAGCATCCCGCGTACAATTGAGACTGTCCTTGAGGCAACGCCCCCAAGGCATCCTGAGAGTATTCAAGAGGTGCTTCAGTTGGACGAGGAAGCACGGCGGGTCGCGCGCGCCGTGGTAGCAGGGTTTACGCCTGTCTTAAATTGAATTATTTCCGCTGCAAGCGGTTCTCCAGCCAATGAATCCGGTGGCTTCGGTGCTCCGGCAAATCAGGCAGGGTCGGGCAGAGAGGTAAATGAGCAGACAGTTATGTCCTTTTTCCTAACCAGCACGGTTTCAATGCTTATCGTCCTCGGCATCATGGTCCTGGTGCACGAGTTCGGTCACTTCGCGGTCGCCAAGCTGTGCGGCGTGCGCGTCGAGGTCTTCTCCGTTGGCTTCGGCAAGCGTCTTTTCGGCTTCCGTCGCGGCGACACCGATTACCGGCTCAGTCTGCTGCCTCTTGGCGGATACGTCAAAATGTCAGGCGAGTCTCCGGGCGAAGCGCCCACAGGCGATCCGGGTGAGTTCAACGCCCATCCGCGTTGGCAGCGCATTCTCATCGGACTGGCTGGTCCGGCCTCGAACTTCCTGCTCGCGTTGCTGCTCATGACCGGCTTTTACATGATGCACAATGAAGTGGAAGCCTTTCGCTCGCAACCGGCCGATATCGATTTTGTTTCCGATCACACCGCCGCGGCCAACGCCGGGCTACAGCCGGGCGACGTCATCACCCGCTTCGACAACGTCAACAACCCCACATGGGAGCAGGTATCGATCCGCGCTGCGCTCAACCTGGGACAGACGATCACGGTCGAGGTCAAACGCGCCGGGCAGACAATCGACACACAGTTGGTCATTCCAAATCCCCACGGAGGCGAAGACTTCGACTTTGACACCATCGGTTTCGTGCCGCGTATGCAGGACGGGCCGATCCGTGTCCGTCAGATCGAATCCGGTATGCCCGCGGGAAAGGCTGGCCTGAAGGAAGGCGACCAGATTCTCTCTGTAGATGGGCTGAAGCTCCATTCCGTCGATGCCATGCTCGCCTTCCTGCAGCAGGATAGCGGCCGTCCCATCAGCCTGACCGTGCTGCGTGGCGGACAGACGTTCCAGCTGGCGCTACAGCCCGTAATGGCCGATGCCGGCAATGGGCACAAGCTCTACCGGATTGGATTTGCCCCGAACCTGCCGCCTTTCAAGATCCAGCAGCTTCCTCTGCCTGCGGCCCTGCGGCAGTCGGTTCATTTCAACCTGCGCAATTCTGGCTTGATCCTTGAGGTCCTTCAACGCATGGTCACCCGGCGCTTTGCCGTGCAGAACCTGAGTGGACCGATTGGGATTGCCCGCGAAACCGGCCTGGCCGTTGAGCAGCCTGGCTGGCAGCCAATTATCGGCCTCATGTCCATCATCAGTCTCAATCTGGGGATCTTCAATCTTCTCCCCATTCCGATTCTGGATGGTGGGGTGATCGTCCTGTTGCTGATCGAAGGCGTACTGCGCCGCGATCTCAATCAGGAGTTCAAGGAGCGAATCTACCAGGCAGCGTTCGTAGTCCTTCTCATCTTCGCCGCCTTCGTGATGTTCAACGACATTTCCAAGCTCTCGGTCTTCACCAAGCTCAAGCCGTAAGTCGGGTCACGCTGTCCCTTCCACCGACCTCGGGTGCCCCATCGCCCCGAATTTCCTGTCGGGATTAGTGGCGTTGCCGACCCGCGGGATATGAAACGGGGCATTTCTTGTCCTCGGCAGAAAGTGCAACNNTCCTTATAGAAAGCCGCACACGCGACCATAGCTGGGGCCGCGCAGTAGAAAATCCGGGGTCCTTCGCGCTTTTTGCGAAGGGTGGGATAACGCCACTGCTCGACTTCCAAACCTCGGACGGAACGAGAAGGCTGGAACTGCATGGGTCGCCCGGTCGGCATAACAAGCCATAAGGTTCGGAACCAATCTACGATTTGTCATCCCGA
>PLZN01000193.1:0-642 GCA_003152195.1 Acidobacteriaceae bacterium | reverse complement strand
GCGAAGTGGAGGGACCTGCGGTTTCCTTTCTCCACCGCGTAGAGCCTGACCCAGTGGGCAAACCGCCTGCATTCGCTACACTGATCTTTCACCCATGCCAGTCTCACAAACCCGAATCCGCGTGCGTTATGCAGAAACCGACCAGATGGGAGTCGTCTACTATGCCAACTTCTTCATCTGGTTCGAGGTTGGCCGGGTCGAGCTCCTGCGCCAGCTCGGCTTCCATTACAAGCAGATGGAGATCGACGACGATTGCCGCATCCCGGTCGTCGAAGCCAATTGCCGGTACAAATCTCCAGCGCGTTACGACGACGAACTGCTGCTCGAGACCCGCGTCCTTGCGTTACGCAGTTCGGTCATCAAGTTCGGCTATCGCCTCCTCCGCCCCGAGAGCGAAGCCCCCACTGCGACTCCTCTGGCTGCCGGGACCACCCTCCTCGCCGAAGGGGAAACGACCCACGTCATTGTCGACCGGTCAATGCGAAAGGTGCCGTTGCCCGAGAAGTATGCGGTCGTCCTCGAGCAATTCATGTCTCGCACTCCGCATCGGGATAAGAGCGGCAAATAACTGGTCCTTGCACCTGCCCGCTAGAGCATTTTCACTTCTGGTGTATACAGAGTGACCAATCCCGGCGCGGCTTT
>PLZN01000105.1 GCA_003152195.1 Acidobacteriaceae bacterium | reverse complement strand
CATAAGGTGCTGAACCAATCTAAACCTTGTCATCCCGACCGAAGCGCAGCGCGGTGGAGGGACCTGCGGTTCCCTGTCCTCGCCGCCAACCATAAAGTGCTGAACCAATCTAAACTTTGTCATCCCGACCGAAGCGCAGCGCAGGGACCTGCGTTATCTTTTCCCCAAGGTTCGAACTGTCGGCCCACTAACGTGCAAACCGCAGATCGCTCCACTGCGCTGCGCTCCGGCGGGATGACAAATCCTAAATTCATCACCGAGTGGTCGTGACGGGCACTCGAGGGATTATCCCCCTGAGGGCATGGGCCAACCCGGCTCAGCCGTGCCGCCAGTGGGAACCATCGCAGGCAGCCGGCGCACCGCGGAGACGCGGTTCTCGCCATCATCGGGCAGCAGGGCGAGCAGCTCTGCCATCGTTTGGTTGCGCTGCCGGTGCCGGAGTTGCGGTGCGATCTCGACCAGCGGGGCCAGGACAAAGCGCCGCTGGGCTAGGCCCGGGTGCGGCAACGTCAGCTCCTCCCCGGCGACGATGCAATCTTCCATCACCAACAGATCGAGATCAAGGGTGCGTGGACCCTTCAAGACACCGCGGCTGCGATCGCGGCCCAGCTCCCGCTCAATAGCCAGCAACGCCCGCAGCAGCGGCAGCGGTTCCAGTTGCGTCTCCAGAGCCACAGCCGCGTTCAGGAAGGCGGGTTGATCCTGATATCCCACGGGCTCGGTTTCATAGAGAGAGGATCGCGCCGCCACACGGCCAAGACGACCCAGACGTTCGCTGGCCGCGCACAGAGTCTCGGCGCGGCTGCCGTGCTCGGAATCGAGATTGGAGCCAAGCGCAATGTAGGCGGTTCGGGTGGGCGGCGCTGTAACCATCGAAGGCGAGGCCCCCTCAGTCTGATGGGAGGCAACAAGCCCTAGCATACAGTTGCCATGCACCCGGGAAAACGTTCGCCGTCGCGATAGGATTCCCCTATGCGCATCGCCTTCTTTGGAGGCACTTTCGATCCGCCGCACCGTGGCCACATCGCGATTGCCCGCGCGGCCATCACACGGCTGGCGCTCGATCAGGTGCTGGTCGCGCCCGTAGCCACCCAACCGCTCAAAGGCGGCTCCGGCCATTCCAGCTTTGCGGACCGGCTGGCCATGGTCCAGCTGGCCGTGGCAGGCGAACCCGGGCTCACGGCCAGCAGCATTGACGCGCCTTTGCTTGGGGGGAAGCCCAACTATACCTTCGACACCCTCCAGCGACTTAGCCACCTTCTCGCGCCCCCGGATGTGCTTTTTTGTCTCCTCGGCGCCGATTCCTTCCTTACGATCAAACAGTGGCATCAATCTGCCGAACTGCTGCTTTTTTGTGACTTTATCGTGGCCGGCCGGCCAGGGTTCTCGCTCCAACAGATCACCTCGGCGTTCCCCAAGGGGGTAGAGAACCGGGGCGAGCGTCGAGAGGCCGCATTCACCCGCTTTTCGCTCGCCAACCGTTCGGGCCAGAGCGCAGAGCTCTTTCTGTTGCCCGACCTGGACCAGGACATCTCTGCCACGGAGATTCGCGCCGCGCTGGCCGAAGGTTCGGAGCAGCAAACCGTGCTCGCACCGGCGGTCGCCGAGTATATTCGCTCCCATGCGCTCTACCGGCCCGAAGCCTCGTCATCCTTCACTGCCTGATGGCGAGATACCATAAGTAAGCTTCACCCAAAGGAGATTCGACTCGACCGAATGGCAATGACGGAAACGCGCCGCATGGTTTTGGCCGCCGCGGAGGCCTGCGAAGACAAGAAGGCCGAGGATACCCGTATCCTCGAACTCGATCCGGTGGATGCCGGCTTCACTGACTTTTTTCTAATCGCCAGCGGATCGAACGAACGCCAGACTCAGGCGATCGCCGACGCGATCGAGACGCGCCTGAAGCGGGACTTTCAAACCTACCCCAACTCTGTGGAGGGCCGGCGGCAGGGCGAATGGATATTGATGGATTATGTGGATTTTGTTGTCCACATTTTTCTCGCGGAAAAGAGGACGTACTACGACATTGAGCGGCTAAGGAAATCGGCTCGTATCGTCGATCTGGAGCAGTTGAAAGCGATGCTGGTGGAAAAGACAGTGGCGGCGCGCAGCAGGCCAGCAAAAAAGGCCGTGAGAAAGAAGGTTGTTGCGGGCAAAACGGTTGCGAAGAAAGCCGTGGCCAGGAAGACATCCCTAAAGGCTGGCCCGGAGACCACACCAAAGGCCGTCGTTGTCCGCCGGAAGGCCAGCAAAACGCTCGAATAGCAGATCTCCTGATCGTGGCAGGAGATCTGCGTCTTCAAATGCGCATCGGCATGATCACATAACGGTACTTGAAGTCATCGGCGGCATCTTCCGGGCGCATCTGACCAGCAGACTGAGCGTCTTTAAATTCCAGGCGGACTTCGCCGCTCGATCCGACAGCCTTGAGAAAGTCGATGAGATAGACGGAATTGAAGCCGACCACAATAGGGTCGAAGCTGTAGGGAGTTTCGATGGTGTCTTCCGACTCGCCGGATTCGGTCGAGGAGGAGGAGATCTTCATCTCGTTCTGTTCCAAACGGATCTTGATCGCCCCCGAGCGTTCGTCGGCGAATTGCGCTACCCGCTGGATCGAGCCCATCAATTCTTCGCTGCGTACCACCACGAATTTGTTGTTGTCCCGAGGCAGCACCGCTTCGTAGTTGGGAAATTGGCCGGTAAGCTTGCGTGTCGTGAGCACGCGGTGGCCAAGGCGGAAGAACAGAGTATGCTCGTCGTCAAAGAAGTCGAGCACGTCCTCTTCAGTATTGGCGAGCAGCGATTGTAGCTCGGCCAGCGCCTTGCGCGGGATCAGGGTCTTCTTTTCTCCGCTGATGTTCTTGAGCGATTCGCCGGTCTTTTCGAGGTGGGCCAGCCGGTGGCCATCGGTGGCCACCATGGCCAGGGACTCCGCCTTCAAAATAAGCAATGCGCCGTTGAGTGTGTAGCGCGATTCCTCATTGGAGATAGCGAAAATGGTCTTGGAGATCATCCCCTTGACTGAGGCGGCGGCAAGCTGGGTCAGACCGTTCTCCGGAAACTCCGGTACCTGGGGAAAATTGGCCCGGGCCATGCCCACCATCTTGGTGTTGGAGCGGCCGGAGCGGATTTGCACCCAGTGGTTCTCCATAAGCTTGATGGAGATATCGCCGTCGGGAAGCAGCTTGACGTAATCGAAGAGTTTGCGCGCGGGGATGGTGCAGGCGCCAGGCTTCTTTACTTTGGCGGCGCAAGATGTCCGGATGCTCTGGTCCAGGTCGGTGGCCGTGATGGTGAGGCGGTCGGTACTGTTCGCGTTGCCATCGCCCTGCCCGGCCTCGAGAAGAAAATTGGAGAGAATAGGAATGGTCGTCTTCCGCTCGACGACGCTTTGCGTTGCACTGAGCTCACGCAGGAGATCCTGACGGCTCACGGTGATCTCCATCGTGGTTGCTCCCTGTGCGACCGGTCTCTCCTGCTCAACGCCTGCACTAGGCATGGCATTTCCCCCCTTGTCGATTTGACTCACTCTACACCACCCCGAAGCTGCATGAGAATCTCGGCCGCGTTGTTTCCTGTGGATTCCCGATCCTAATGCGGAAATGCTGGGCGGTGCAATGCACGATGATAAGGGGACCGGAACTCAGCCCCACGACTACGAATAAAGATTTTTAAAATATCAGATTTTTTCTTAGTAGTAGTAGTCGTTTGCGCCGGAAAAGTGGAAAGAAGGGCTAAAACCAAGCGGTTGATGTGGATGGCAGCCGCCCCCGTTTTAGAAAACAGGGCGCCTACAAAATGAAAAGCAGGAAGAGCAGCAAATCGGGCCGAGTTGGGTCCCGCGTTCCCCTCGGTCTGCACAGCGGACCTAAGAGAGGCTGTGGAAAGCTTGTAGCAACGAGTGCAAAGCGCGGTCCGAAGCAGCCGTGGTGCGCGCCGGCAAACGCCGGACTTTGCACATAGCATCCATCATGGTGCATCGGCACGTTGGGGACTAGGGAGCCTTCTCCCAGAGTTCCTGATGACGGTCATCCGAGAAGAGGAGTCCAGTGACGCGACCGTTGGGGCCGCGCTCGAAGGTGATGCGAGTGGTGCTGCCGCTGGGATAGAAGAACCGATTGGGGAGTTCAGGCAGCAACTCGGTCTGATCGCCCGTCCGGTTCTTGGACATCAGCTTGTCGCCCTGACGGAAGATGGTCATCTGGGTCACGCCCGCATCGACATACTCGCCCTGATATGCGTCATACACATTGGGATCCACGTGAATGGGCGGGGGATGGAGGGGGATGAGGCGCTTTTCCGCATACGGTTTCGTGGTCGCGAGATCGGAGAGGCGATGGGCAAGAAACCACTGCGGCAGCTGCGGGTCCGTGTACGCTCTATCCCAGGCATTGTGATGATAGTTGGCGTACTCCCAAAAGCGGACGTTTCCCCCGGCGCTGCTGATCGCTGAGTACATGATCTGCGACTGTGCGGGGGAGACGACGGGATCGTCAGCACCGTGAAAGATCCAGACGGGCGTACGGCCAATGGCTTTGACGTATTCCGGGACAAGTTCCGGCTGGTGCCAGCGGCCGGGCGCATAGGACCAGAATATGCCTCCGCAGACCGGCGCAATCGCGGCAAAGCGGCCAGGATAATCCTTGGCAATCTCCCACACCCCGTAGCCGCCGAGCGACATCCCGGTGAGATAGAGACGCTCCGGGTCGCCGTGGAATTCCTTTACCTCGGCGTTCAATGCAGCCATAGCCATAGCCATGATGTCCGGGTCGGTCCAATGATAGTGGCTGTATGGGACCTGGGGCATCACCACCACGAAGGGCCAGCGCTCATTGTGGGAACGCAAAGCATTGGGCAAGCCTACCTGGGTCTCATCGAGACCGTCGGAGCCACGCTCCCCGGAACCGTGCAGAAACAGAATGACGGGCCACTTCTGTTTGGGGGACCAGTCTATCGGAAGATAGACGTCGTAATGGTAGACGGTTCCGTTGACGGTGATGCTGCGGTTGAGAAAACCGGTGTCCTGTTGGCGGGCGTAGGCATGCGGCGCCAGCACTGCCGCGAGAAACGCGCTGCTGAGCAAGCAACCAGCCAACCAAGCCACGCGGGGCCGCGACTCAAAACAAGACATAGACAACTTGAGCATACCGGGAGCGCCCCAAACGAGGAAAGGGTCGCGGCTCAGCCGTTGAGGGTCTCCAGGAGCTTATTGATGGTCCGGTTCAGATCTTTGTCGGCTCGGCGCTGCTCATCGATCTTGGCAATCGAATGCATCACAGTGGTATGGTGCTTGCCGCCGAACTGCCGTCCGATCTCAGGGAGAGAAGCTTCGGTCATCTGTTTGGCCAGATACATGGCAATCTGGCGCGGGACGACCACCGAGCGCGAATTATTTTTCTGCTTGAGCTCGGCCACCCGCATTCCGAACTGTTCTGAGACGGTGCGCTGAATCGCTTCGATGGTGATCTTGCGTACCTGGGTATCGATAAACTGCTTGAGGCAGAGCTGGGTGGTGGCCAGGGTGAGCTCGGCGCCATTGAGGCGGCACCAGGCCAGCAGGCGCACCATGGCTCCCTCGAGTTCACGCACATTGGTGCGGACGTTGGAGGCGATGAACAGGGCAATGTCGGTGGGGAGCAGGACGTGCTCGCTCTCCGCCTTCTTCTGCAGAATGGCGACCTTGGTCTCCAGGTCGGGCGGCTGAATATCCGCGATCAATCCCCATTCGAACCGGCTGCGCAGGCGGTCCTCGATCTCAGGCAGCTCCTTGGGTGGACGATCGGAGGCGATGACAATCTGCTTCATGCTTTCGTGGAGCGCGTTGAAGGTGTGGAAGANNGGAACTGGATGTCGTCGATAAGCAGCAGGTCGACGCAGCGAAACTTGTCGCGAAAGCTGGTCATCTTGTCATAGCGCAGCGAGTTGATCATTTCGTTGGTGAATTTCTCGCTGGAGACGTAGCAGACGGAGCATTGCGGCTGGCGCTTTTTCACCTCATGGCCGATAGCGTGCATGAGATGGGTCTTACCCATGCCCACACCACCGTAGATGAAGAGCGGGTTATAGGCTTTTGAGGGGTGCTCGGCGACTGCCTCCGAGGCAGCGCGGGCGAACTGATTGCCGTTGCCGATGACGAAGGCCTCAAAAGTGTAGCGGGGATTCAGCTGTGCGGCTGTGGTCCAGTCAAACTTGGCCTGCTGCGGCGCCGCATTTGGGGCTGGGCGGTTGCCGGGGCGCGGGGCGAAGGAGCCGTGGGAGGGCATGGGCGCGAACCCACCGTCCTGGCGGACCCGGGACGCGGCGGCTGGGTCTTCCTGTGTGATGACGAAGGAGACGTCATCGAACTCCAGATGGAAAGCGTCGATCGCTTCTTGAATCAAGTCGCCATAGCGATCGCCGATATGCTGGAATTCGGGTGTAGGAACCCGGACGAAGAGCATCCGGCCGGTCACGTGGCTGAAGCGCGTGGGCTTTAGCCAGGTATCAAAGGATTGCCGGTTAACCTTCTTTTCGAGAGCACCCAGAATCCGCACCCAAGGATTGGGTACGGCGGGGGCGGTGGCGACAAAAGACATACGCTTCCTTCGTTCAACGCCGACTGCCTGATACTTTCCGCAAAATGCAAAAGAGCCGGTCTTCGCAAGATAAAATTTGCGCGCCGTTGTTGCTCCTATGCTTAGGAACTGCTTTGGGGGAAACGAGCCCCTTCGCGAAAGTATCCTGACATGAAAGTTCAGGTAGTGTTGACGTGCGGAAAATGATTCTTGATCGGAGCCGATACTAGCACAGTTGAAAGGCCGCGCAACTGTTCATTCCAGGCAAACATTTCTTTCTTCGCGGAGTTGCACCATGCGTAGTGAAAGCGGGCAATTCCGGGGCTGTGACTGGTTGCGTACTTTGCGCTTTGGTTTGAATCCGGTATACTCAAGGCTTGCCCTAGAGCAGTTTCAGAATTGATGTAGACCGTGGCAAAAAACGTATTCGTGGTTTTCTCCCAGGAAAAACCATAGCTCGCGATTTTTATTAGGCCACGGTAATTGTGAAACCGCTGAAAGCAGATAGTTTTGAGTGAGATCAGGAGCGCAGCGTTATGCCCAAGCGCACATTCCAACCGAACCGCCGCCATCGAGCGAAGACGCACGGCTTTTTGACGCGTATGAAAACTAAGGCGGGGGCTGCGGTGTTGTCCCGTCGCCGCGCCAAAGGCCGCAAACGCGTTTCCGTAAGTGCCGGCTACCGCGACTAGCGCGGATTCGGAATGGTGGTACATCGAAGCCCCCGAAGATATATGGCTGGGATGCTCTGAGCGATTGCGAGGTTGGCGATGACAGAAAGCAACTCGGTCACTCCCATTTCCGCCGGTGGGCTGCGCACTGTGAGCAGCGCCCGGCTGCGCAAGCACGCTGACTATCAATGCGTCTACCAGCGGAGCCGCAAACATTTCTCCGCTTCCATGACATACTTCTTCGCCGATCGGGTGTCGAATCCTCCCACGGGTCCCCGCGTGGGCCTGACCGCTGGCCGGGTTCTGGGTAAGGCGGTCGAGCGCAACCGCATCAAGCGGCGCATGCGCGAAGCAGTGCGGCTGAACCTGGCTTTGCTGACGCGAGACGTCGACGTGGTCCTGCACCCCCGGCGCACGGTGCTGACTGCGGAATTCGGCGGATTACAGAGCGAGGTTTGCAGGATCTTTGCTGTCGTCGAGAAGGCGGGGGAGAAGGCGGGCGAGAGAGGCGGCGGCAGGCCGGACCTGAAGGGCACCCGAAAGCGGAAGGGTGGGTGCTGATGTCTCAAGTCCTTAACGCCTACCGGCGCTGGATCTCGCCGCTTTTGCATTCCGTCAGCGGGGTCTCGGGTGCGTGCCGCTTTCAGCCGACCTGTTCGGAATACGCCATGGTAGCCGTGGCCCGCCACGGGGTGCTCTATGGCACCGCTCTCGCGTTGTGGCGGCTACTGTGCTGCAACCCCTTTGGCCGGGGCGGCTTCGATCCGGTTCCGGGGCCAACCCCTGTCGGCCAACCGCTCCCGCCATCGCCTCCGCACAGATGACCCCCGCCATTTACCATAGGATTGTGGCTATAGGCGCATCGGGCGCCGGGAGCTGCAAGACCGTCCGATCGACAGGAANNTCTTCTTGGCCGAAATAAAAAACCCTAATCAGCCGGGTGGTGGTGGGCAGGACTCACGCACGCTTCTGATCTTCTCCGTCGTCTTTGTTCTGATCTTTCTCGGCTTACAGTACTTTGGGCCAAAGAGAAAGACGCAACCGGAGACTCCAGCCGAGGTGGCATCGCAGTCGGCGCCTGAGGCGGCTGTTGCTCCCGCGGCCGCTGTGACTGCGGGCCCGGTTTCCGCCAAGGCGGCCGCGGACGCGGTGGCGGNNGGACGCGGTGGTGGCGGCGGGCGAGAGTACCACGGTGGTGGAAAACGAGCTGTATCGGATTACATTTTCCAATCGCGGGGGCCAGGCCGTCTCCTGGATTCTGAAGAAGTACAAGGACGACGCTGGTAAGCCGCTGGACCTGGTCAACCAGAAGGCGGCGGCCAAGCTCGGGTTTCCGCTGTCGCTTTGGACCTATGACGCGGACCTGCGCAGCCGGCTAGCGCAGGCGTTGTACGTGCCATCGGCGACAGGCACGTTGAATGCTCCTGCCACGCTTACCTTTACCTACTCCAATGGTGGCCTGGAGGTGAAGAAAGTCTTCACCTTTGATTCCACCTACGTGCTGCATGTGGAGCTGACGGCCAGCCAAAACGGCAGCCCGGTCACGGCGCTGGTGTCATGGCCCGGTGGATTCGGCGACCAGGAGACGCTGCCGGATTATGCGCAGGCGCAGTTCGACACCATGCAGGGCGGCAAGGACGATCGTCAGGCGGCGAAGAAGGTTGTGGGGGGCGGCACTCTGCCCGGGCCTTTCGAATGGGCTGGTGTGAGCGATCTGTACTTCGCCGCGATATTCCTTCCCGACGCGCCGCCGCAGACACTACTGGTGGGTCTGCATGATGCGATCGACATACCGCGTCATGGCAAGACGGATCAGACCGATTCGGCCTCGGTATTGGGCGCTGCCATGGGAAGTACCTCGGGCCACACCAGCTTGCGCCTCTTCGCCGGCCCCAAGGTGCTGGACGTGCTGGGCTCCGTGCGTGCCACGGCCAATGGGGGGCAGGCCGGGCCGAATCTGGAAGCGGTGGTGAACTTCGGTTACATGGGCATCATCGCCAAGCCGCTGTTCCTGGCGCTGCGCTGGGTGCATGAGCATATTGTCTCCAACTGGGGCTGGGCCATTTTAGTTCTGACCCTGGTAATCAATGTGGCCATGCTTCCGACGCGCATCCAGATGATGAAGTCCGCGCTGAAGATGCAGCGCATTCAGCCGGAGATGAACGCGATCAAGGAGAAGTTCAAGAAGTACAAGACCACCGACCCGCGCCGCGCGGACATGAACAAAGAGATGTTCGATCTGCAGAAGCGTGAGGGTGTGAACATGTTTGGCGGCTGCCTCCCGATGCTGGTGCAGTGGCCGTTGCTGTTCGCTTTTTATCGCATGCTGCTGAACACCATTGAACTGCGCCAGGCGCCCTGGCTGTGGCTGCACAACCTGGCCGCTCCCGACCCGCTGCACATTTTGCCCATCTTTTTCATTGTGACCATGTTCCTGGTGCAATACCTGACGCCCTCGCCGGGCATGGACCCTGCGCAGCAGAAGATGATGGCCTTTACCATGCCGGTCTTCTTCGGTTTCATGACCTGGAATCTGAGCTCCGGGCTGGCGCTTTACTGGGCCTTCGGCAACGTGATCAACGTGATCCAGCAGGCGGTGATGAACCGCACCGGCATGGGGAAGCAAATGCGGGATATCGCCGCGAAACGGGCGGCTAAGAAAGGTAGCGGCCGGCAGATGGTCCGCCGTTAACGAAAATCCCGTTTCCCGCGAGGCTGACTTCCCTCCACACAAATGCGATACTAAACCGATGCCGATTGTCGATCATGCGGCTGCAGCTCAGAAGATTGCAGCGTTGCTCAAGACCCTTACCAGCGCCGGCGGCCTGCGATTGAAGTACCGGATCACAGCCGGCGCTGGAGCCCATGACCCCGATGGCCTCGAAGCCCGCGAGATTTACGTGGAGATGTCCGGGCCGGATGCCGTGCTTCTGACCCAACGCGGAGGCGAGTTGCTGCGGGCGCTGGAACATATCGCGGCCAAGATCGTGCGGCTTGAAGCGGAGGAGCACGACACGATTTCTTTTGACGCAAACTCCTTTAAGGCGATCCGCGCGCGGGAGCTTAAGCTGTCCGCGGAGACGGCCGCCGAGCGGGTCCGCGGAACATCCCAACCCTATAGCTTTGCTCCCATGAGCTCGCGCGAGCGCCGCATGCTGCACTTGGCCTTTCGTGACTATGCTGATCTCGAGACGGAGAGCAGCGGCGAAGGACTGCGCCGTTACGTGGTCGTCTATCCCAAGGGTGCGGTGCGGCCTCGGCCTCGAGCTTCTGAAGTTGGGAACTCTGGGTCACGCCCCCCGCGGCGCAACTCGCCTCTCTAACCAGAGACCGAGAGGCTCCATGCAGCCCGATCCACACGTCGTTTTCGAGAACGAGACCATCGTTGCCATCGCGACGCCGCCAGGCCGCGGTGGTATTGGGATCGTGCGCCTCTCGGGCGCCGAGGCGACCCGGATCGCCGAACCGATGTTGCGCTTACGCAATCCTCTGGCCCCTGCACAAGCTCGCTTTGCGGATCTGCTTGATCTGGAAACCCAGGAAAAACTCGACGAAGGAGTAGTGACGTTCTTTGCGGCGCCCCATTCCTATACTGGCGAAGATGTAGTGGAAGTTGCGGCTCACGGCTCGCCAGTGATTCTGGAGACGCTGGTGCGGCAGGCGCTGAGAGGCGGGGCGCGGCTGGCTGCTCCGGGCGAGTTCACCCAGCGGGCATTCTTGAGCGGGCGCATCGATCTGACCCAGGCCGAAGCGGTGCGCGACCTGATCGAAGCGCAGACGCTCTACCAGGCGCGAGTTGCGGCGCAGCAACTGCAAGGCGCGCTTTCGCGGCGGATCAAGCCCATCAAAGAGGGGCTGGTCGCGCTGATTGCTCTGCTGGAAGCGGGAATCGATTTCGCGGAAGACGATGTGGATGTGCTGCCGAGCGGCGAAATCTTAAGCAGGATTGAGGAGATCTGCGGGCTGCTGCAGCCGGTAGCGGACAGCTTTGCGCACGGACGCATTGTGCACGCGGGGTTGATGCTGGCGATTGTGGGGCGGCCGAACGCGGGAAAATCTTCTCTCTTCAATCGCATCGTGCAGCGGGAGCGCGCGATTGTGACGGCTACGCCGGGGACGACGCGCGATTTGGTGACCGAGCGCGTTTCGCTGGGCGGAATCCCGGTTGAGCTGGTGGATACGGCGGGCATGCGTGAGCCCAGTGATGAAGCGGAGCGCATTGGCATTCGCAAATCGCGCGAGACGTTGGCAGATGCGGACATGGTGCTGCTGGTGCTGGATGCGACTGCCGGCCCGGATCAGGACGAGATGGAACTACTGGCGACGCTGGTGCAGCGGCGGGCGATCGTGGTGGTGAACAAGAGCGACCTGGGTCACCCATCGGCTGCGATGGAGGAGGCGCTAGGCGACTTGGGCCTTCCGGTGGTTCACACCTCGGCCCTCAGCGGAGAAGGAGTGGGTGAGCTGAAGCAGACGATGCTGGCGATGGTGGGCGACCGCACGGTGGAGACGGAAAACGGTATGCTGACCAGCCTGCGCCAATACCAGGCGGTAACGGCAACGCTGGAAGCGCTGTCAGCCGCAGGTGCGGCGGCCGGACAAAACATTCCCCACGAGATGGTGCTGCTGGATTTGTACGGTGCTCTCCGTCATCTCGACTCACTCACTGGCGAGACGACCAGCGACGACATCCTGAACCTGATCTTTTCCACGTTTTGCATCGGAAAGTAGAGTGGGGTCCGACTGGACACCATGAACAAGCTTCGGGGTGGCTTTTTGCTCACGTGCCGAGCGAGTGCTGTCGGCCGGTTTCCCACTCCAGTAGCATGCGCTGCGCGATCTCCGCGGCCTTCGTGTGCTCAACAGCGTAGCTGCGGAGCTCTTCGGCGGTTTGTGCCAGTGCGTCGGAGATGCGTTCCAAAATCTGTCGAATCTGCGCGGGCGTACCGGACATGCGCGTCTCGCCCAACCGGCGTAACTCCTTCGCGCTGGGCCACAGCGCGGCACCGTTCAGCGTGAGCGCAATGCGGTCGTTGGGCAGATATACAGTCGTTGTGACCAGGTCGTAAACAGGAGCCAGGCGCGCCTCGCCCAGCACATCGTCATAGACGATTCCGAAGTTCTTCAGGTGGGCGTCCCCATTGCGGAGGGCGCAGTTGAGCGCAATCAGGGTGAAGAGCTTTTCCAGATCGGCGAAGACATGCGGCGAGTTTGCAAATTGCTGAAACCGCTTCATGACCGAGGTTTCGTAACTGCCTCGGTACTTCTCATCGGTTCGCCGCGCATTGAGCACACAGAAATCTTCAAAGCCGCGGTATGTACCATCTACGCGGAGATCGAAGCGGTCGATTACCAGAGCCATTCCATCGTCTGCCAGCCGATACGGAGGGGCTTCTAGTCCACAACGTTCTGCGGCCCTCAGGCAGAAGTATTCATTTGCAGCGAGCTGGGGGAATTCGTTCGGTTCCCAGAACTTCACAATGTGCGTCGCACCCCTGTAGCTCTGGGAGAGCCGTTGCTTCGAATCGGAGACGTGAAACGCAGACTCATCGCGGACCAGGACTTTCGGCTGGACGCCGCTGATGCCGGAGACAGCTGCGAACTTCTCCAGCAAGTAGCGGAAGAGATCGCCGCCGCGCCGGTTGGCGAGGATTTCATCGACTGACTGGAAAGGGACATTCTCGTCGAGTTGATCTTCCTCCCCGGTGTAGCGAAGGCGCCCCACCTGGGACCGTCCGACAATCGATAGCAGATCATAGTCATCGAAGCTGCCGGTCGCCTTGGCAAATGCCAGACGCAGCCGTTCCCGCAATGCGCCTTCCGGTAAATTCATCTCGAAGATGGGGGTTAGGCTGGTAGCAGCATCCCACGATTGGAGTCTGACAGGCATAGTTACAGATACAGCGCGCCTTTGAGGGGTTTTCGGTAAGTAGGCGAAGGTGCTTCCGCGGTCTTTTAGGCGAGCGAGGTATCCAGCTTCCCCATCATCAGCCCAAACCTTAATCATCGCCGGTCTCATTTCGTAAATCATCGAGCGTAGGCCTACCCAGATTCCCTGCTTGGAGTTCTAATTCCAACCCCAGAGCAGCCAGGATGCGGACTACCTTCGAGAATCCGAGTTCAGTCGTCCGGCCCTGTTCCAGTGCTTTGAGCGTGGGTAAACTGACCCGAGAGGCCAATGCAAGCTCGGCTTGGCAAAGCCCCATCGCCTTCCGTTTTGAGACAACTTGGCTACTAATATCCTCTAGCGTGAGCATAGTAGGACAATATATTATCTTTTACTGATAAGCATATTAATAAGAATATTATATCATCCGTAGAAACAAAACTCCTGAGGGAACTAGGCGCACGGATCACCCTACCGCCGGAGCTGGAATCGATTTCTCGGAAGACGATGTTGTGGTGCAGGGACCTTCCCAAGGTTGGCGATTCCCCAGACACCACCTGGGGAATCGCAGCAAGACAACCGTCATACTGAGCAAACCATCTTCCCTGCCATCGGTTAGTACAGATCGACGACCGCGAGACCCTGCACCCGCACGCCGGCGGGAAGGTTAAAGACGATCGGTGAGCCGGTTTCCGTTACCGTGCCATCACCCTTGATGGTGAGTGTGTGCAGAACATTTCCCTGACCTGCAGGAACTGTCGCTGCGGCTTGCTGAGAGAGGACGAAGAGGGATTTCCCGTCTGCAGAAAGTGAGATTTGGAAAGCGTTACCAACGCCTGCAAGGGTCAGCGTCTGTATTTCAATAGGTTCTTCAGGGTCGGTACTGTCGTAAACGCTGATTAGGTTGGTGGCGGTATCGCTCGTATAGATCCTGGTACCGCTCTTATTCGAGCGTATCCAGCAGATACCCTGCCCAGCATTGGGAACGGTGCGCAGGAAGTTCAATTCCCCTTCTTCGTTGTAGCGGTAGACGCCGATCCTGTTCGCAGTGACGTAGCCGACATAAAGGATGGGCTGTTTGGGGTTGCTCCACAAACCGAGTGGCAGACGTGGGGTGGTTGCACCGAACTCCGAGGCAGGCAGCGCAATCGGTGGCAACGAGTGAAGTTGGCCCTGCCCATCAAGTTGGAAATGCTGCAGCAGCCCGCCAAGGAAGTCCGCACCAAACAAGAGATTTGTGCCGGAAGCGAAGTATGCCTGCGAAGGGGAGCTACCGGCCGCCACGCTCACTGTTGATTGGAAGGGGCGCGAGGTGTCGTTGGTGTCATCGCTTATCGGGACCAGATTGCCTTCCCACCCGACGTGCATGGTGGTGTAGTTAGGAAGAATCGTTGAGGGCCGGCCGAAGTCACCACTCTGGCTGGCGATGAAGAGGGTGCTTCCGGCTAGCCCGACGCTGACCGGATCGTTTCCTCCGGATGGAAAGGGTGAGCCGTCAACCGGCTTGAGCGCGCCATTCTCGCCGATGTGGAAGACGGCTATGCTGTCACTCCCAGCGTTTACAGCGAAAAGAAGGGGCTGTTGCGGATTGGTGATGATCTCCTGATCTGAGTCAAGAGGGCCAAGATTAGGTCCGCTGTACTGTACTCCCGCGCCTCCGGTCAGAAATGGCGAGCCAGGGATCGGCTTCAGATTGCCGTCGCTTCCACGACTGAGTGCGTAGATGGAATTGCTGTTGGATACGGGCAGGTTGCTTTCGACGTAAACGTATTGGCTTAAATCACTGGCATGAAGCATGGAACACGAACCGGCTACACAGGCTGCCGCTACGCTGAAATTCAGAAGGTTCTTTCGCATGGCTTTGGCTCTCCAGAGAAGGATTTGTAGATACGTCCCTGCCTATTAGGCAGAGGCGTCCCCTCTGTGAGAGTGGATATCGCTTCAGGGGTCACAGTTCTCGATAAACATTTTCGGCTGCGGGAAAAGGAGCCCTGCCCCTGAGGCAAATCCGATCACCGTCAAATGCCCGATTCGATAACGGCCTGAAGTTTTCAGAATGGCGATTACTGGCAACAGATAATTTGTGCAAAACAACCGTTGACCCGAAGGCCTATAATTCGCGCCGAGGTGTACGCATGCCCACATACCTTTCCCTTCTCAGTTGGACAAAAGAAGGTCTGGAAAAGATCAAGGACAGCCCGGTCCGCTTGGATGCCGCCAAAAAAGCCATCGAGTCTGCAGGCGGAAAGCTAAAGAGTTTCCACCTGTTGATGGGTCAATACGACATGGCGATCATCGTCGAGGTTCCCGACGACGCGACGCTCGCCCGCATCAACCTCTCTCTTGCCTCGAAAGGTGGTGTTCGCTCCGAAACGCTCCGCGCTTTCACTGAGGACGAATACCGGAAGATCATTTCAAGCATCCCTTGATTCGTAGGTACTAGAGAATCCGGCGCTCTCCATCGCTCCGTTCGCGAGCGAACTAGATGTGTGTGTCTAGACTCGGTTCAGCCTGTGCGTTCAGTGATTGATCCCCCTTCGTGACGTAGCGGGGCGTCGTTCCTTCGTTCAGGCGAAAGGCCAGTCGGGTGAAAGGTGAGGAATTTTCTTTACCCACGTGTCCTTAAAGAGAGGAACAAAGACCTGCTTCAGACCCGGAATCGGGAGCATGCCAAGCTTGTCGATCACGTCCTCCACGCTCCCGATTTTGAGAGTGTTCGGGATCTTCGGCGCCGTGGCTGCGTTCTTCGAAAGGCGTCTCATCTCCTGCGGTTTAGCGGTCTTCATCGCCTGCCAGTCGCCACGGCCCACGATGACCGGGATGCGTGAACCAGCGGGGACCGTCATCTTCGCGACGTCCGTGCCCTGATTCCAGTACGGGTGGACGAATCCCGACGAAAGCATGAATTCGAGGACCTGAGCGTGTTTTAAATTGCCGCTCGCATCCCGGCACGGAGATGCTGAGGTGATGTCACGGAGCAGGCCGCCCTCGCTCCACCAGCTGCCCAGAGTCGAGGCGTAGGCTCCATAGTAGGCCCGATAGAGCGAGAAGGAGGCCCGGCTCACGATCTCCTCGACTGTAACGGGATAGAGCAA
Source organism: Acidobacteriaceae bacterium (assembly GCA_003152195.1). Classification (GTDB taxonomy): domain Bacteria; phylum Acidobacteriota; class Terriglobia; order Terriglobales; family Acidobacteriaceae; genus PALSA-350. Next base: position 5,830 of record PLZN01000105.1, on the reverse strand, counting down.
CTTTGGAGCTTCGACGGTGCCGAAGGCCCGTTTGACCGCATCCTTTGCGAACTCAACTGCATTCTGATTTGCTGAAGGTGCGACGGCACTGGGAATTGCCGTCCGCAGGCGCTCGCTGTGGTCGAGCTGGTGTCCCCGGTCGACGTTGTATTGCGCAAGCATCTGTCTGTAGTAGACCTTGTAAACCGGATTCAGCAAGATCCTGGCGAGCTTCAAAGCAAGGCCGTTGAGGTCAACGATCGGTGTCCCCATGCGAAACCCATGCGCTCCAGCGATGAATGACCAGCGAAGAATAGCACCTTTAAGGGGCGCGAGCAGAAAGCTCCCCGCAACCCGGCTCCGCTCGGACAATGATGGGTGTGAAGGCCAAGTCTTATATGGACGCTCCGCTGCCTGAATTGAAACACGCAGTACCTGCGCTCGATGGACGGCCGAAGCGCGAGCCAACGATCCCGCACGGCATAGGGTTTGGATACTTGTGGTTGTTGTTTCTGCCGGAAAACATTCCTCAGTCGCGCCATCGTTTTCTGGGCCACCAGAAGATCAACGGGCATGATGCCTGCGTGGTGGCTTTCGCGCAGTTGCCCGGCCGCGTGAGAGTTCCTGCTCAGATAACGCTTGGCCTAAGCGCCTACCCACTCCTCCGCGGGAAGCGGCGAACCTCGATGCACACAGTCGTGGTATCCCACCCTTGAGCCCACACGGCCTTCGACATGGAACCCGCGCCACATGGGACAATTGTTTTGCAAACGAAGGCTAAGCTGCCATTTTTCTGATAGGAGTTCTGGATGAGTGCTGAAGCAGCGCTGGTAAAAACCAGCTACGTTTCAAGTCTGCGGCGGGAGTGGCTTCTGGCGGTGGCCTTCGCAACCACGGCGTTGTTTCTTCTGTTTGGCAAAGGCTGGCTCGCCGACCTTTCCAATCCGCTGTGGTTCGCCTTGATGCTTGTTTGGCTGTTCGCTGTAATCATGGGCTCCGCCTTTGCCGTAGTGCATCAGGCGGAGAGCCTGGCGGTGCGGCTCGGTGAGCCTTTGGGAACGTTAGTGCTCACGCTTTCCGTCATCGGCATTGAAGTGATGATGATTTCAGCGGTCATGCTCACCGGTGATGGCAAGCCCACTTTGGCGCGCGACACCATGTTCGGCATCGTGATGATCGTGCTCAACGGCATGGTTGGTCTCGCATTGCTACTGGGCGGTTTACGCCACCACGAGCAGGAATACAATCTGCAGGGCGCGAACGCCTTTTTGTCCCTTATCGTGCCTTTGACGGTGCTCGGTCTGGTGCTCCCGAACTTCACCCAAGCCTCTGAGGGCCCCACGCTGTCGGCCTTTCAATCCATCTTTCTCGCGGTAATGTCCATCGCGATTTATGTCATTTTTCTGATCATCCAGAACTGGCGGCACCGCGAATACTTCCTGGGGCCGGCCACTTCCGGAGCAATCGAGCGCCAAAGCGTGGCGGCCGAGCCAGTCGAAGCAGCCCATAGCGAAACAAATTCACCAACTTATCATGCTGTATTGCTGGTGTTGTATCTGCTGCCCTTGGTGGTGCTCGCTGAGGAGATTGCCCTTCCCATCGACCACGGGATTCATGTCCTCCATGCGCCTGTAGCGCTGGGAGGTTTCCTGGTGGCCGCGTTGATCTTGTCTCCCGAGTCGCTGAGTGCAACACGCGCGGCCCTGGCAAACGACTTGCAGCGCTCTATCAACATTCTGTTGGGTTCGGTGCTCGCATCCATCGGGCTGACGATTCCCGCGGTGCTGACGATTGGCCTGGTCACCGGTAAGACGGTAATCCTCGGGCTGGCTCCGGCGGATTCGCTCCTGCTGGTTCTTACCCTGGCGGTGAGCGCCCTCACCTTCACCAAGAATCGAACCAACGTTCTTATGGGCGCAGTGCATATTCTGCTCTTTCTCGCCTACCTGATGCTGATCTTTGAGCGCTAGAGCATTTTCACTTCTGGTGTTTACAGAGTGACCGATCCCGCCGCGGCTTTCCTCCTCGAAAAGCCGCACTTCGCTACACTCACCAGTACAGAGTAGAAGTGAAAATGCTCTAAACGTCATGCCTTCTGTGCGTGGTAGAGAAGCCTGAGCAGACGCCTTTCCTCCGTCAGTGACTGCACGCAAGAAAGGAATCGTTTCAGTCCTTCCCATTCAGGCGTGCCTTCCGCGGCGACCAGCCTGTCTTTGTAGTTTTGCCGCGCCTGGCGCCACCTCGCTGCGATCCGGGCGGCATTCTCCGTCGTATCCACTACCTTGATATACGAGAACCCGGCGCCCCGGATCAATCGTTCATTCTCCCCGGGTGGACTGAACAAGTAGAAACCGATCGAGCTACGAGCGGCGATCTCATCGTGCGAAATCACTCCGCCGATTACCAGGGCGTCACTGAATAACATCCGGCCCACACCGGGCTTCAGGATTCGGTACATTTCGGTGAGAAGGGCGGCCCTTCCCTGGATGTGGCACACCACCGTCATTTGAGAAAACTGCGTCAAAGGTCTTATCCGCAAAAGGAAGCGGTTTCGAAACATCGCATTCTTCGAAACGCACCTGTTGAACCATACCGCCGCTTAAGGCCAATTGGTTCGCGTTACGAATTCCCAGAGCATTGATGTCCAAACCTGTGACGTGGCAGCCGAACTTTTGCGCGATATGCAGGGCGTACACGCCAGACCCGCAGCCAATTTCCAATACCGATGAATCGCATGTGAGCGCAAGCGATCGCGGAATCTCATCCGATTCCTCGGTTGTGACCCAGCTCGTCTGACCGAAATCCACCCCGTACGTCTCGATTCGTATTTGCCGATAAACGTCTGAATCATAGTTCTCGTAGGCGCCGTCATAGAGTTCAACCCGGTCGGACATACCGCTTCTCTCCTTTGCCGAGTAGTTACGCTCAGGAACTCGAAATGCTTAAAGCTCCCCGGCGAGTTCCTTGGCGAGAGGTTTGATCGCATCGACCGTGCAGGGGCAGGTCGAATACGTAATGCGAATCAACTTGTCCCCCTTGCGGACCATCATGACCGCGCCCGAAGCGTCAAATGCTTCATCGCCGATTCCCTTGATGGGCTTTCCGCCAGGGCTTATTCCCCCAAGTACGTTCTCGTTCATGCTCATCTGGGTCTTGGCAGCGTTCGGATCGATAGTGAAGGCCATCACGACGGAATTCACATTCGAGTTTTGGTTATTCCCCCCGGGTTCGTTTTGCGCGATGCCCAAGAGCCTGTGGGAGAGATTTTGGATTCTCTGCTGCTGCTGTGCAGTGGCGCCCCTACTGGCCATCACGGCGGCCAGATGTTTGGCTGTCATGTCGGCGGGAGTGCCTTTAGCCAGGTATTCGCAACCGGCGTCTGTTGTTTTCGTCGCCACGATGGGCACACCGATTGCGCGGCTAACATCCTCCTTGCTGAGGAAGCGGCAGTCACCGGGCCCGACAGTCCCATATTGTCCCCCCGCGCTCCCGCTGGGAAGGGAGGAGAGGATCCCGCTATTCCCCAGCACTTGTCTCGAAAACTCGTGAGCCTTGCGGCCAGCGAGGTGAAATGCATAGAAGATACCGGCGAGGGAGAGGGCCCCGCCAATGACAAGAAGAACAACCACGACCACGATGATCTTGACGACGGGGCTGGATCCCTGCCTCACTGGTGGGAGCGGAGAGAAAGATGGGAGCGAGGAGACCGGTGACGCCGCGAGCGGAACATTTGTCTGCTGCACTCTCGCGCCGCACGCGCCACAGAACGCCGTCTCATTCAAAGGGTTTCCGCAATTGCCGCAAAATTTAGCCACAATGGCTGCTCCTTTATCCGGGTCGACCCAATTATGCCGAGGTGGTGGCCACTCCGCAAGCCCGGGATATGTCAGTCAAGAGTCGCGGCAATCGGGCTGTCGATGTGCGGCGACTGCGACCGTCCCTCGGCTTAAGAGTGCGGACGCCCTTTACCAACCACGAGTTCGTTGACCCCGGAGGACGTCAGCGACTAGCATCTCGCCATCGTCAAACCGGCAGGGGGGAATGCGTGCTGAGCTTGCTCTTTTGTTTGGGCCTTGGATTCGTGGCTCCGGTCTCGGGAGTGGCAGCTCAGGTGGTAGCCGGAGGTCAGGCCGCACAGCCCGGCGGTCCCACAGTCCCAGCAGGTCCGCCACCACCAATCACGGCACCATTTACGGTACATACGATCGCGACCGGCATCAAGGGTGGCTATCAGGTGGTGGCGGCCGATGTAAATAACGATGGCAAGGTCGATCTGATCGGGTTGGGCCTGGCGGCAGATTCGTTGATTTGGTATGAGAATCCCTCATGGACGCCTCATGTCATCGTTTCCGTCCCGCGCATGGTCAATCTGGACGTAGCGGACTTAGACGGCGACGGAATTCCGGAGATCGGATTGGCCTATGGGTTCAGTCCGAATGGTTCCAAGAGCACCGGCAACATCGGGATCATCCATAGCAATGGCGACCCCAGGGGTCTACGGACGATCAAAGAAATCGACCAGGAGCCCGCGACTCACCGTGTCCGATTCGCCGATATTGAAGGGAACGGGAAAAAGGTGTTGGTGATCGCCCCGATTCTTAACCTCGTGGCAAAGGGCTTCCCGGATCCTGATCACTTGCCGACGCCGCTGTTGATGTACCGTCCCGGAAATTGGAAACGCGAAGTCATCACGGAAGAGAACAAGGGTGTGGTTCACGGGCTGCGTACGTTCGATTGGTATGGTGACGGACGCCAGGACGTACTTACCGCCGGATACAGCGGAGTGTTTGTTCACAGCTTCGGCAAGGATGGGAAATGGAAACGCCTCGAGATCACGCCGGGCAATCCATCCGAATGGCCCAATGGTGGCGCGGGCGAGATTGTTGTCGGGAAAATGGGCGGCAAACAGTTCTTCGTCACTATCGAACCCTTCCACGGCAACATGGTCGTTGTGTACACACAGGACGGGCAGGGCCAGTACCACCGAAACGTCATCGATACCGGTTTGGTTACCGGTCACGCCCTCACCTTGGTGGATGTCGATGGTGACGGCATTCCCGAGATCGTTGCCGGAGGTGGTGGGAGCAGGGTCAACCTGTTCTTCTACAGGGCTACCGATGCGACGGGCCAGAAATGGCAGAGGATGCTGATGGACAATGACATGTCTGCTCAGAGCTGCGTGACGGCAGATCTCAAAGGTAATAAGGCAGCGAACGACGTTATCTGCATCGACGGCCGGCCACCAAATTCGCTGAAGTGGTACGAATACAAGGGTAAGTAGTAGTTGGGTGGTGTGCCGCCGCATCCAACCGCAGATCCCTCCACTGCGCTATGCTCCGGTCGGGATGACAAAGGTTAGCGACAAGTGCCCATGGGTCATCCTGTCGGCGAGACAAATCATAAGGTCCTGAACGAAGGTAAGATTTGTCATCCCGGCCGGAGCGGACCCGGATTTCCTATTGCGCGGCACCAGCCATGGCCGCGTGTGCGGCNNGTGGAGGGATCTGCGGTTTCTTTTCCCCCCAAAGACCACATCCGCTCTGAGCTAACCGATGTCCTCGCTCCAGTTCTCCAGGTATTTCTTCATCTCCGCCATAAACCTGCCCGCATCGGCCCCATCGATAATGCGATGGTCGAAACCCAGGGTGAGACGGATAACGCTGCGGATCGCGATGGAGTCGGAGCCGTTCTCATCGGTAACCACAGTAGGTTCTTTAAAGAGGCCGCCAACCCCCAGAATCGCGGATTCCGGCTGATTAATGACCGGAGTGCCGAACTGCTCACCGAAGATGCCGGGATTGGTAATCGTGAAGGTGCCAGAAGCGGCTTCCTCGGGCTTGAGCTTCTTGGC